>NZ_JBANBK010000007.1:0-157714 GCF_053572325.1 Bradyrhizobium sp. UFLA05-112
AGCCCGTCCCTGTCGCTCCAGATCGCGCGCATGGTCGAGGGCGTCCGCAAGGAAGAATTGCGGAAAGTACCTGGTGTTGCCGAGACGCTGGACTGGGCGGCCGCGCTCGTCGGCCTCGACATAAGTGATCTCCACGATGCGCCCGGAACCGTGCACGAAACGTTGATCTGCCTGTTGAAGACACATGAGGACCGCGCGCGTGTCACGCGCGAGGTGACGGAGCGCCTGCTCGGGAGGGTCGCATGAGCTGCTGCGGCGCAAGCCCGGAGTTCGATGATCTCAACGAGGTCTCCCGACTTATCTCCGCAAGGCTGGCGGCTTTCCTGCGCACCTTGCGTGACGCCGGCTTTCGGGTCGGGCTTGCGGAAGGGCAGGATGCCGCGGCGCTGATGTCGGCGGGCTATGCTGCGCGTCCGCGCCTCTTGCGCTCCGCGTTCAAACATCTGTTTTCGGCGCGGAAGTCAGACTGGGACAAGTTTGACGGCCTGTTCGACGCATTCTGGCTTGGCAAGCGCGTGCGTTCGCGCTCGCGGACGGTTGGCTCGGCGCAGGGCGCGAGCAGCCCGTCAATCAAGAACTTGCAGGATAGGGCGATGGAACAGCGCGACGATCGCCCGCTGACCGATCAGATTCCGTCATCCGACGATGCGCCGGATGGGCGCGGCCGCGAGGGGCGGATGGAAGGCGCCTCACGCGCGGAGAGCCTTGCCGAAGTCGACTTCCGCAAACTCAGAGACCCCGACCAGATCGCGCAGGCACATGAGGCCGCGGCGCAGCTCGCAAAAGTGATGCGCACGCGGCTAACGCGGCGCGATCTCGCGCGGCGGCGCGGCTACCGACTCGACCTTCGTCGCACCATCCACCGCAATATCAGCCATGGCGGCGTGCCGATCAGCCTGGTGAGGAGGCAGCGCAAGGACAAGCCGCTGCGGCTTGTTGTTCTACTCGATACGTCTGGCTCGATGAGCGCCTACACATCCGTGTTCCTGCGCTTCATCCACGGCGTGCTCGACGAATTCCACGAGGCCGAGGCGTTTTTGTTCCACACGCGCCTCGCCTACGTCTCCGACGCGCTGAAGGAGAAGGATGCGGGCCGCGCGCTCGACCGCCTCTCGATCATGGCGCAGGGCGCGGGCGGCGGCACGAAGATCGGCGAGAGCCTGCAAAGCTTCAACCGCTGGCACGCGCAGCGCGTGATCCATTCGCGCAGTTGCGTGATGATTGTGTCCGACGGCTACGAGACCGGCGATGCCGTATTGCTCGGACGGGAAATGGCCGCGTTGTCGCGGCGATGCCGGCGCATCGTCTGGCTCAATCCGATGATGGCGTGGGAGGGCTATGCGCCGGAGGCGAGGGGCATCAAGGCCGCGCTGCCCTATGTCGATCTCTACGCGCCCGCCAACACGCTGCAAAGCCTGCGCGCGCTCGAACCCTACCTGGCGAAGCTCTGACGGAGGCGACCAAATGATCAGTAACGCGACAGCGAATGTCGAAGTGCTGGATCTCGTCGCGCAGATGAAAGCCGCCGAGCATGCCTTCGTGCTTGCGACTGTGGTGCGCACCGTGTCTGTCACGGCAGCCAAAGCCGGCGCGAAGGCGATCATTGCGGCCGATGGCCGTATCGTCGCGGGCTGGATCGGCGGTGGCTGCGCCCGGGGCGCGGTGCTGAAAGCAGCGCGCGAGGCACTCGCCGACGGCGTGCCGCGCATGGTCTCGGTGCTGCCGGAGAATCTGCTCGCCGAGCTTGGCGTCAGCTCGGGCGAGAGCCGCGACGGCATCCGCTTTGCCAGCAATATGTGCCCGAGCAAGGGCACCATGGACATATTCGTCGAGCCGGTGCTGCCGCATCCCTCGCTCGTCATTCTCGGCGCGAGCCCGGTGGCGCTGTCGCTCGCGGCGCAAGCGCGCATGCTCGGCTTTCACGTCACGCTGGCGGCGCCATCGGCCGACCTGTCGTCGCAACCCGACGTGGACACGCTCATCGACGGTTACAGCGTGGGCGAATTGACCGAGGCAAAACGCTTCGTCGTGGTCTCGACGCAAGGCAAAGGCGACGAGGTCGCGCTGCGCGCCGCGGTCGCAACGGAGGCCGCCTATCATGCCTTCGTCGGCAGCCGCCGCAAGATGGCGGCGCTGCGCGCAAAACTGATCGCGGAAGGCGTCGACGCCGCCGCGATCGATCGCGTAAAGGCGCCGGCCGGACTCGATCTCGGCGCCATCACGCCGGAGGAGATCGCGATGTCGATCCTCGCCGAGATCACGCAAGCGCGCCGCCGCGGCCAGCGCGCCGCCACCTCGCTCACGGACAAGGAGAGGACCGACCATGCAGATGAACGACAGCCAGCGCATTCCCGCATCCCGTGACAAGGTCTGGGCGGCGCTCAACGATCCCGATCTGCTGAAGCAGTGCATCCCCGGCTGTCAGTCGCTGGAGGTGACCGGTCCAAACGAGATGACAGCGACCGTCGTCTTCAGGGTCGGCCCGGTGAAGGCAACCTTCGGCGGCAAGGTGACGCTCTCCGATCTTCGGCCACCGAACAGTTATCGCATTTCGGGTGAAGGCTCTGGCGGCGTCGCCGGCTTCGCCAAAGGCGGCGCCGTGGTGCGGCTGGAATCAGACGGCGCCGAGAGCACCGTGCTCCACTATGATGTCGACGCCCAGATCGGCGGCAAGCTCGCCCAACTTGGGGCGCGGCTGATCAACTCCACCGCGACCAAGCTCGCCGGCGAATTCTTCGCGTCATTTGCCGAGGTCGTCGGCGCGAAGGCTGGCGCAGACACCTCACTCACGCGATGGGCTGCTCAGGCTTGAGCAGCCGATAATGCAGGCGCGCGTAGCCGCCGAGCCATCTGACGGCGGCATTGAGCCCTAGCGCCAGCAAGGAAGCGAAGCCCACGCCGGTCGTGACCAGCGCGACGCCGGCAAGCCCGCGCAGGATCAGGTTGACGACCTGTCCGTCGCCCAAATGCTTGTAGACGCTAATCAGCAATCCGATGCCGACGATCCCGAGCACGAACATCACGAAAGCGATCACGAGCAGGATCAGCAGCACGGCGAGCAGCAACGGGAGCAACAGCAGGATATCGACCACGGCGAGGCCGCCAAGCGCGAACAGCGCGGCTGTCGAGTTGCGCAAGGAATGATGGTTCTCCCACCGGCGAAGCCCCGTCTCGGCGCGGAGCTCGCGCGCCAGCCGCCGGGGATCGCCGAGCGCGGAGGCGACCTCGTGCTCGACCCGGCCGGAGGCGCGCGCCTCCTCGAAATGGGCGGCGTAGTCGGCGAGGATGTCGTCGATCTCGGCACGGGGGAGCCCTGCGAGCCCGTCGCCGAGGATGTGCAGGAAATCGGCGCGGTTCATTTGGCGTCTCCGAGCAGCCGGTCCACGGCGTCCGAAAAGCTGCGCCATTCCCGCTTCTGCGCGGTGAAGGCGGCGCGGCCGGCGGCCGTCAGGCGGTAGTATTTGCGCGGCGGCCCGCTGCTGGATTCCTCGAGGCGGGTGTCGACCAGCCCGTCATCCTGCATCCGCCGCATCAGCGGATAGATCGTTCCTTCGCCCATGCCTACGCCGGCCGACAGCATGCTCGCGATCTCATAGGCATAGCTCTCGCCGCGCGCGAGTAGAGCGAGCACGCAGAGCTCCAGCGCACCCTTCTTGAGCTGAACCTGATTCGTCGAGTCGGCCATTTCCTCCTTGACTACACCGCTTTCAAAGAAGCTTATATAGCAAGGTACTATGTATTGCAAGGTACCTGTGTATACCCCATTCCGGAGAATGAACCCGTGACCCATCTCAATCGCCGCCATCTGCTGGCTGGTCTTGGCGCGAGCGTGGCTCTGCCACGGGCCATGCCTGCCATTGCCGCATCGTTCGATGCTGCCGAGCGCCTCTCCGGACTGGAGCGGGCCGGAAAGTTGCCCGGTTTGCACGCGTTTCTGGTGAGCCAAGGCGGCAAGCTCGTGTTCGAGCATTACGGTCAGGGCGAGGATGAGGCCTGGGACCGAGCGCTCGGCCATATCACTTTTGCACCGGATGTGCCGCACGATCTGCGCTCGGTCTCGAAGAGCATCGTCGGTCTCGCCTACGGCCTCGCGCTCGCCGAAGGCAAGGTGCCGCCGCCGGAGGCGAAGCTCTACGCGCAGTTTCCGGAATTTGCCGATCTTGCCGCACAGCCCGGCCGCGACAGGATCACGATCCATCATGTGCTGTCGATGACGCTGGGCTTCGAGTGGGATGAACTCACCATTCCCTATGGCGATCCGCGCAACAGCGAGATGGCGATGGAAGCCGCGGCGGATCGCTATCGGTTCGTCCTCGAGCGGCCGATCGTCGGCGAGCCGGGCGTGAAGTGGACCTATTGCGGCGGTGCCACGGCGTTGCTCGGCCGGCTCATCGCCAAGGGGACCGGCGAAGCCTTGCCGGCCTATTGCCGTCGCGTCCTGTTCGATCCGTTGGGCTTTGGCCCGTCCGACTGGAGCGTTGGCCGCGACGGCGAACCGCGTGCTGCGTCAGGGGCGCGTCTGTTGCCACGCGATCTCGTCAAGATCGGTCAACTCATGCTGGCGAACGGCAGCTGGAATGGAAAGTCCGTGGTTGCGGCGGATTGGGTGAAGCGCGTGACCACGCCTGTTGTTCAGACCAGGGTTGGCCGCGACTATGGCTATCAGTGGTACATGGGCGATTTCGCCACCGCGCGACCGTTGCACTGGTTCGGCGGTATCGGCTGGGGCGGCCAGTATCTGTATGTCATCCCGGCATGCGATCTCGCTGTGGTGATCCACTGCGGAAATTACAAGCGATCAGGCCAGGAGCAGGCCGCCGTGCTGGTTGCACTCTTGAGCGACGTCGTGTTGCCGGGCTTCACCTGATCACCCGAGGGACACGCCGGCCTTCGCCCGGCTGATGCCGAGGGTCAGGATGCGCTGCAGGAGGTCCGGATATTTGAGCCCGTCGTGCTGAGCTGCCGTGGCGAACTCCTGGCTCTTCGCGATTTCGGGATTTGGGTTTGCTTCGATGAAATACGGGGTGCCGTCGGCCGAGAGACGAAAATCGATGCGCGCGTATCCATCGAGTCCGAGCGCCCGATAGACGCGTTTCGCAGCTCGTTGAATGCGTGCGGTGACGTCGGGCGCCAGGTCTTTCGCTGGCCCGTCGACGATTCCGACGCGCTCCTGATAATCTGGATCGTGCTTGGCCTTTTCGGTAGCGATGTGCCGCGACCTGTGACCGCCCATGCTGCCGAATTTCAATTCCCAAACCGGTAGAACGCGCAAGCGGTTGTTGCCAAGCACGCCGACGTAGAGCTCCCGTCCCTCGATGAACTGCTCGGCGATGGCGGCGGTCTCGCTCCGATCGTGGATGAACGCTACCCGCTCGGCGAGCTTCTCGTCGGTATCGACGATCGATGCCTGAGAGATGCCGAAGGATCCATCGAGGTTCAGGCTCTTGACGATCAGCGGCAGCGCGAGACGAGCTGGCCGTTTGACCTTGCGGCGCATCGGGAAAACGGCGAAGGCCGGCACCGCGATCCGGCGATGATGCACCAGCGTCTTGGAAAGGTCCTTGCCGCGCGCCAGGATCAGGCCGCGAGGGTTGCAGCCGGTATAGGCGACCTTCATCAGCTCGAGATAGCTTGCGATGTGCTGGTCATATGCGACGTTGGAATGGAATTCTTCCAGCAACGTGAAGACCACGTGCGGCTTGAAGTCCTCGATCGCCACGCGCACTGGCTTGATTTCCTCCTGCGCACCGAGCGGGCGAACATCATGGCCGGCCGCGCGCAGCGTGCTCACGACGTCGTATTCAGTTTTCCACGCATTGATTTCCTGCGCCGTGTATCCGTCTGTGGTTTCCGGCGGCATGAAGTCCGGATGCATGAGCACGAGAATACGGAGGCGTCTCATAGCGCGATCCATTTGCGTCGTGATGGGCCGAACAGGGCGTGCATGGTCTTGGCGGTGACGAGCACGGTGAAGTCGAGAATGAGCTTCTGTTCAGCGCCAACCGCACGCAGATCGAGCTCGCGGCAGCGGGAAATCATGTCGTCAAGCACTGCGTCGAGCGTAAGCTGGTTCTCGCCCGTCCATCGCGCGACCAATTGCCTGATTTTTGCGCGATGCCGCCTGATCAGTACCGAAGCCGGCTTTGACGATTGATGCCGTGGGTCGGCGGAAAAGAGCCTTCGGAGGTCACGGTCGTAGGTCTTCGGCGGCGTGAAGGCGTAGAACGCCTGCTTCTTCTTGTAGTGGTCCTCCAGCGTCTCGCTGAGTCGACTCAGTGGATCGATGCGCTGCCGCGTTGTGATTGCCGGTCGCTGTCCCGCGATCTCGGCCATCAGCTCGTCGACATATTCGAGCTTCTTCAACGCCGGCCAACCGGCATATCGCGTCCGCCAGTTCGAACGCGGCCGCAGCCACACCGCAAAAGTTTCGGCGAAATCCTCGTCCGGATGGCTCTGCGCGTACCAGAGCCTAAGATGCTGGACGTAACGCCGGCTGGCCGGATTGGGTCGGTAGTAGCGCGGGTAGTGTTTCGATGAGGGGCCGAACAGCTGCTGCCAACGCCGGCGCCGCTGCAGCTGGTAGCCGTGCTGCACGGCATGGCCGGCCTCGTGTCGAAGGATGGCCATGCATTCGCGCCAGGTTCCGCCCTCGACGTCGAACATCATTTTCTTCTCGAGCTTCATCAGCCGGGGATGTGCGAGATAGAACGGGACGGCGATGCCTGGCACATCTGCCGGGCTAAACCATTCGCTCGATATCCATGCGTGTGGCCGCAGCCGGATGCCCCGCTCGTCGAGTTCCTCGTGAAGCGTGCCGACACAATCCTCAAGCCAGGTGCCTTCGACCGTCACCCTCAAACTGCTCAGGCGTTGCTGAAGCAACTGCTCATCCGACAGCTTTTCCCAAGCAAATTTCCGGCGTGGCATCAGGCATCCAGAAGGCAGCGATGACTCGGTATCTGGATGATGTCACGGGCCGCTGCGCGCAACAACCAATCTTCCAGGCGTGCGGCAGCTGCGTCAGTCCCAGACTGTAGATCGTAGGGTGGGCAAAAGCGAAGCGTGCCCATCGCTTGCATCGCAAAAGAAAAGGTGGGCACGGCGCTTCGCGCCTTTGCGCACCCTACGACGCCGTGTAGCGAAAATCAGTCGAACAGGCTCGACACCGATTCTTCCGCTGCGGTGCGCGCGATCGCATCCGAAATCAGGCTGGCGATCGGCAGCGTGCGGATGTTCGGAGACTTGATCACCGCATCCGTCGGCAGAATCGAGTCGGTGATCACCAGCTCTTTCAGCTTCGAGGAGGCGATGCGGGCGGCCGCGCCGCCGGAGAGGACGCCGTGGGTGATATAGGCGTAGACGTCCTTGGCGCCCTTGGCGATCAGCGCATCGGCCGCGTTCACCAGCGTGCCGCCGGAATCGACGATGTCGTCGACCAGGATGCAGGTGTAGCCGGCGACGTCGCCGATCACGTTCATGACCTCGGATTCACCGGGACGCTCGCGGCGCTTGTCGACGATCGCGAGCGGAGTGTTGATGCGCTTGGCAAGCCCACGCGCGCGCGCCACGCCGCCGACGTCGGGGGAGATCACCATCACCTTGGAGAGGTCGAACTTCTCCTTGATGTCGCGCACCATTAGCGGCGCCGCATAGAGATTGTCGGTCGGGATGTCGAAGAAGCCCTGGATCTGACCGGCATGCAGATCGAGCGTCATGACGCGGTCGACGCCGGCTTGGGTGATCAGGTTCGCGACCAGCTTGGCCGAGATCGGCGTGCGCGAACCCGATTTACGGTCCTGCCGCGCGTAGCCGAAATAGGGCAGCACCGCGGTGATGCGGCGCGCCGACGACCGGCGCAGCGCGTCGGTGATGATCAGGAGTTCCATCAGATGGTCGTTCGCGGGGAACGAGGTCGATTGGATGATGAAGGCGTCCGAGCCGCGGACGTTCTCCTGGATCTCGACGAAGATCTCCATGTCGGCGAAGCGTCGTACCACCGCTTTCGTCAGCGGCAGGTCCAGACCTTGCGCGATCGCTTGCGCGAGCGCCGGATTGGAGTTGCCGGCAACCAGCTTGATTGAGCCGTTTTTGGCCGACATGATCGCTTCCTCCCGCGCCTTGCTGGACACGACGTTCAACATCTCGGATACCCATGGAGCACGGTTTCGACGGGCGAGCAAATATCAGGCCCAAGGCCGCACTGGCAACCCGGGATGCTACGATATCCCGTCGAAAATCCTGAGTCCGGCCAACGCTTTGGCCGGTAGTTGGGATGAGGGTTTAGCGCTGGTTATCGGTCAGCATAGCCAAGCGCCGCGGCAGGCATCTCGGCGTTCTCTGAGGTCGGCGACATGCTTGCCACCGCGGGGCCCCGCAGGTCCGGGGCGGTCGTCGGCGCATCAGACGGGGTCCCGTTGATCATGTTGGAAAGTCCGCTGAATCCAGCCTGCGCGATCTTCCGCAGGACCATGTCGTCGGCGGCCGACCAGGGGTCGCGGCCGGCCTTGCCGCCAGGTTCCTCACCGGACAGGCGCAGCGCCCGCTGCTGGCTGGCATCATAGACGTCCCAGACCCAGGCGATCATGGTTTTGCCGCGGACGACCTGAGCCGAGAGATAGCTGCGCACACGGTAGGCAGACGTGCCTTCGCGCGAGACCACCGTCAGGCTGCGCAGCTTCGATTCGCTGTCGAGCACGCCGACCATGCGGTCGAACACCTGCGGCGGCGGCCCGTCGATGGATTCGAAGGCCACCGTTGTCCCGCTGCCGCCACTCGGCGGCGCCATCGCATAGGAGTTGCTCGCCGCCCCGCCGCCGGCACAGCCACCAAGCGCACACGATGCCGCCAGCAGCATGGCCGCCAGCGCGCGCGTGCCCGCGCGGCGCAATAATGATGACGCTTCCCACATTATGGAGGGCAGCGATATCGTTAAAATGCATTAACGTCTAGGGCGAGGGAGCCACAGGTCACCGCCATTCCGGGGCTGGTGAAGCACATGTTGCCGTTGTGTTCACGCTTCGAGCGCGATCGCGTGGATGTGGCGGCCGTAGTCCGGCTCCTTGCGATGCACCGAGCGGCGATAGCTGAAGAACCGCTCGTCGGCATAGGTGTCGAGGCCGAGATCGTCGATCATCAGGATGCCGGCGGCCTCCAGCCGCATCCGGATGAAGCCTGCGAGATCGAACATCGCGTGGCCTTCGCGCACCGAGGGAATGAAGAATACCGCGTTGTCCGCGTCTGTCTCGATGAAGCGCGCGACGAACTCGTTGCCGACTTCATAGCTCTCCTGGCGGATCAGGGGCCCGATCGCAGCGATGATGCGGCCGCGCTCGGCACCGAGCTTTTCCATCGCCGAGATCGTGGACTCCAGCACGCCCGTCAGTGCGCCCTTCCAGCCGGCATGTGCGCCGCCGATCACCCGCGCGTTCGGATCGACGAAGAGCACCGGCCCGCAATCCGCTGTGGAGACGCCGAGCGCGAGGCCGGGCGTGCGCGTAACCATCGCATCGCCTTTCGGCCGCGGACCGCTCGGCCAGGCGCCATCGGCGACGAGCACGTCGGGCGAGTGGATCTGGTGCAGGCTGATGAAACGTTCAGGCCGAACGCCGACATGCTCGGCCATGCGGCGGCGGTTCTCCGCAACAAGGGCCGGATCGTCATTGGAGCCGAGGCCGCCGTTGAGCGCGGCATAGATGCCGCTGGAGACGCCGCCCTCGCGGGTGAAGAAGGCATGGCGCAGGCCGGGCACGGCCGAGAGCAGCGAGGAGCCAAGGGTCGTGCCAAGCGTCATGATGCGTCGTCGCCTTCCTCAACAGGGTCGAAGGCCGCGAGCGAGGTGAGCCGCGGCTCGGAGATGGCGAGCACCTTGAACATCGAGCCCATGCCGCCGCGGCCGGTATCGGTCAGTCGCTTCAGCGCTGCGGCGATGTCGGCGGAGACGTCTGGCGTCGCCTTTTGCATCAGTGCCGCCGCACGAGTGTCGACGCCGAGGCGCTTCAAGAACTCGCCCTGCGTCACCGGGCCATGGACGCGGGCGCCGACGTCCTCGGCGGCGCGCGACAGCGCCTGGAAGTCGACATGGGCGGTGACGTCGGCCTGGCCCGGCGCCTTCAGGGGATCGGCAAAGGTGTGGCGCGCGATCGCCTGAAAGGTGTCGCCGGCATCGCTGCGCAGGTGGCCGTAGTCGACAATCAGCGCCGCGCCGTCCTGGTCGCGCACGCGGCTCGCGAGCTTCATGATCTCGGCATCCGGCCGCCATTCGAACACCGCGCCGACGGGCGCTGCCCGCACCAACGGCGGTAGCAGCACGTCGAAGCGCGGGGTCGGATCAGCGGCGGCGCCGAACTGAAGCTTGCCGCTCGCATCGACATCGACGACGCGCTCGTGCCAGCCGCTTTCGCGCTTCACCATCTGGTGGATCGGCAGCACGTCGAAATATTCGTTGGCGAGGATGATCGAAGGGCCTTCGGGCACGTCGTCGATCCTGTCGTGCCACGTGATGTTGCGCACGCTCGACAGCGTCGCCTTCTGCCGCTCGCGCAGCACGGGATTGACGTCGACCATGTGGACCTGGAGCGCCTGGTAGAGCGGCGGCAGCACCCGGAGCGCGCGCAGCGCGTCCGCCATCATGGTGCCGCGGCCGGGCCCGAGCTCGATCAGCCGCAACAGTTGCGGCGAGCCCATCTGCTTCCACACCGACGCCGTCCATAACCCCAGAAGCTCGCCGAACATCTGGCTGACTTCCGGCGCGGTGGTGAAGTCGCCTTCACGCCCGAGCGGATCGCGCGAGATGTAGTAGCCGTGAAGCGGGTGCATCAGGCACAGCTCCATGTACCTCCACACCGGCATCGGGCCGGAGGATTTGATCAGCGCCTTGATCTCGTTCAGCAGCGGCGAGTCGGTCACAGCCTGTGTTCTCGAAATGAATTAACGAATGGCTTGAAGCGGTTTGGGCGTACCGCGCCGCACTGCAAATACAATAAGGATGGCGCCGACGATAAGCATGGGGATCGACAACAGCATGCCCATGGTTAACCCGCCCCACAAAAATCCGAGCTGTGCGTCCGGCTCGCGAAAATGCTCGCCGATAATTCGGGTGAGGCCGTAGATCAGGACGAAGCTGCCGAGGATCATCCCCGGCCGTTTCAAGGCGCCGAGACGGATCATCACCGCGAGCACGGTGAACAGCAGAATGCCTTCCATGCCGGCTTCATAGAGCTGGCTCGGATGGCGCGGGATGTTGCCGCCGGTCGGAAAGATCATCGCCCAGGGCAGGCTGGGATCGGCAGCGCGGCCCCACAGCTCGCCATTGATGAAATTGGCGAGCCGCCCCAGGAACAGGCCGATCGGCCCCACGGCGGTCGTGATGTCGCCGAGCGACAGGATCGAGATGCCGTTCCGGCGCGCAAACCACATCACCGCGACGACGCAGCCTAGGAAGCCGCCATGGAAGGACATGCCGCCTTCCCACAATTTGAGGATCGCCGAGGGGTGCTCGATGAAGAAAGGCAGGTTGTAGAACAGCACATAGCCGGTGCGGCCGCCCAGGATGATGCCGAGTGTCACCCAGAGAATGAAATCGTCGAGCTGGACCAGTGAGATCGGAGCGGGTCCAGCCCAGAGTTTCTCCTTTTTCAGGAGTGAGCGTGCGTAGAGCCAGCCGATCACGATCCCGCCGATATAGGCGAGCGCATACCAGCGGATGGCGAACGGCCCGATCGCAATCGCGATCGGATCGAAGGAGGGGAAGTTGATCAGAAGAAGCGGCATCGCGCCTTGGTTCTAGAAGGTGAAGGTCGGTATGTAACGGAGACGGAGGTGCGCTCCCTCCCCCGCTCGCGGGGAGGGTGGGGGAGAGGGTGCTTCCGCCGAAAGATTCCCAGCGAGGATAGAGCTCTCACCCGGCGCGGTGCGCCGACCTCTCCCGCAAGCGGGAGAGGTGAAGAGAGATCGTGGCCGCACCGATCCATTCCGTTCACTCGAGATTGCGGCGATAGAGCGCCAGCAGACGCTCCCAGTGTCGCTCGGCGGCGTCGCGGTGATAGACCGGACGCTTGGGGAAGGCGAAGCCGTGATGGGTGCCCGGATAGATCTCGACCTCTGCCTTCGCGCCTTCCACGGCCGCCTTCACCTTGTCGATGATCTCCTGCGGTGCGTAGATGTCGGTCTCGGCGCAGGCGAAATAGAGCTCGGCCTTGGTCTTGCTCGCCGCGAGATGCGGGCTGTTGGATTCGTCCGTCGCCAGATGCGTGCCATAGATCGAGGCGGCAGCCTTTACACGATCGGCAAAATGCGTGGCGGCGTTGATGGCGTAGCGGCCGCTCATGCAATAGCCGACGGTGCCGACCAGCTTGGTGTTGGCGGCTGCCTGGCCTTCGGCATAGGCGAGCAGCGCGCGCGTGTCGTCCATGATCGCGGGGATGTTGATCGAGTTCATCAGCTCGTACATGCGCTTGCGTTCCGGCGCATTCGGATCCGGCGGCACCGGCCCGATTTCCATCACGCCAGAGCGGTAATAGAGATTCGGCAGCATCACGTAGTAGCCGGACGTACCGAGCCTGCGCGCCATGTCGCGCAGCTCCTCGCGGATCGCCGGCGCATCCATGTAGAAGATGATGACGGGAAACGGGCCGCCGCGCTCGGGATGGGTGATGAAGGTGGTGGTCGAGCCGTCCTTGGTCGGGATCTCGATCTGCTGGTCGATCATGGTCTCGCGCTTTGCTTTCTGAGTCTTGTTATGCCCAGCCAATCAGTACGATTGCAAGGAAACCAGGGCATGACAAGGACGCGTCAGATGTGCCTGCGGGCCCTTGATCGGCCGTGCCCGGATTGCCATTGTCTTTCCGAGTTCAGTTCGCGCAAGGATATCCGGAGATCGCCATGACCCAGACCACCAACCGGTTTTTCGACGAGATCGGACGTCTCATGAATGACGCCGCCGGTGCCGCCCAGGGCGTCAAGCGCGAGTTCGACACGGTCATGCGCACCCAGGCCGAGAAATTCCTGCGCGACATGGACCTCGTGAAGCGCGAGGAGTTCGAGGCGGTCAAGGACATGGCGCGCCTCGCCCGCGAGGAGAATGAGGCCCTGAAAACCCGGATCGCGGCGCTGGAGGCCAAGCTCGGCGGAACGCCGGCGTCTTAACTGGCTTCGTTCCGGGGCAGGACCGAACCCGGAACCTCGAGATTCCGGGTTCGCTCGCTGTCGCGAGCGCCCCGGAATAACAGTGTACTCGGATGCCCATTCTCCTTGTCATTTCCGCAGCTTCCGGCTAAAAGCCCACCACGTCCGCAGCCCCCGCACCCCTGGAGGCTTGCTGCGGCGACAGCCATGGGCCGCGTTGCGGCCCATTAACTTTTGCAAAAACAAGGACTTAACGTTATGGCGACCGTCAAGGAATTGAAGGCGACCGCACGTCCGAAGAGCGGCAAGGGGGCCGCCCGGGCAGAGCGTCGCGCCGGGAGAGTGCCCGGAGTGATCTATGGTAACAACCAGCCCCCGCTCCCGATCTCGGTTGACGATCGCGAACTGCGCCAGCGCATCCTCGCCGGCCGGTTCCTCACCACGCTTGTCGACATTGACCTCGAAGGTAAGAAGCATCGCGTGATTCCGCGCGACTTCCACCTCGACCCGGTCAAGGACTTCCCGATCCATGTCGACTTCATGCGTCTCGGCGAAGGCGCCACCATCCGCATCAGCGTGCCGCTGCATGTCGTGAAGGCCGAAGGCTCGCCCGGCGTGAAGCGCGGCGGTACCGTCAACATCGTCGCGCACGCGATCGAGCTTGAGTGCGGTGTCGAGAACATTCCGCAGTACGTCGAGGCAGACGTCGGCACGCTCGAAATCGGTCACTCGCTCCATCTGTCGGACATCAAGCTGCCGACCGGTGTCAAGGCGCTGACCCGCGAGGACGCGACTCTCGTCACCATCGTGCCGCCGTCCGGCTACGCCGAAGAGCAGAAGGCGGCGGCTGCGGCTGCGGCCGGTGCTGCGGCTCCGGGTGCTGCGCCTGCAGCGGCTCCGGCGGCTGGTGCGGCGGCTCCGGCAGCGGGTGCTGCCCCGGCAGCGGCTGCGAAGGCTCCCGCTGGCGGCGACAAGAAGAAGTAATCTTTTGGAGAGCTGGCGCGCGGCTTCTCACCGCGCGCCAGGCGAGGGGCGCGCCGCGTCATGCGACTCTTTGTTGGGCTCGGCAATCCCGGCGCGAGATACGCACGCAACCGGCACAATATCGGCTTCATGGCCGTCGACGAGATCGCGCGGCGTCATGGTTTTGCACCATGGCGCCGCAGATTTCAGGGCGAGACCTCCGAAGGCACGCTCGGGACTGAGCGTGTCATGCTGCTCAAGCCAACGACCTACATGAACGAGTCGGGCCGCGCCGTGCAGGAAGCCTCGAGCTTCTTCAAGATCGCGCACGGGGACGTCACCGTGTTCCAGGACGAGCTCGAGCTGCCGCCGGGCAAGGTGCGGGTGAAGATCGGCGGCGGCATCGCTGGCCATAATGGTCTGCGCTCGATCTCGGCGCATATCGGCAACGAGTATCGCCGGGTGCGGCTTGGCATCGGTCATCCCGGCGTCAAGGCGATGGTCCACAGTTATGTGCTGGCTGACTTCGCCAAGGCCGACGACGAATGGGTGACGACGCTGTGCGACGCCGTTGCCGAGCACGCCGCCCTGCTCGCCAAAGGCGCGGACGCGACATTCGCCAACAAGGTGCATCTCGCCATGCAGGCGAAGGGATTCTTGACCAAGGACGACAATAGCAAAGAGTAGGGTGGGTTAGCCCGGCCACGTTGGCCCAAGCTTCAACGAGCAACGGCAGAAGGCGTAACCCACCATGCCACGGCTACAAGAGTTGGTGGGTTACGCTTCGCTAACCCACCCTACGCACTGCGTTAGAGGACACGATGGGATTCAAATGCGGGATTGTCGGGTTGCCCAATGTCGGCAAGTCGACCTTGTTCAATGCGCTGACGGAGACGGCGGCGGCGCAGGCGGCGAACTATCCGTTCTGCACCATCGAGCCGAACGTCGGCGAGGTCGCTGTGCCGGATCCGCGGCTCGACAAGCTGTCGGCGATCGCGAAATCCGCGCAAATCATCCCGACGCGTCTGACCTTCGTCGATATTGCCGGCCTGGTGCGCGGCGCTTCCAAGGGCGAAGGCCTCGGCAACCAGTTTTTGGCCAATATCCGCGAGGTCGATGCGATCGCGCATGTCGTGCGCTGCTTTGAAGATTCCGACATCACCCATGTCGAGGGCAAGATCGCCCCGCTTGCCGACATCGAGACCATCGAGACCGAGCTGATGCTCGCCGATCTCGACAGCCTCGAGAAGCGCGTCGACAACCTCACCAAGAAGGCCAAGGGCAACGACAAGGACGCCAAGGAGCAGCTCGACCTCGTCAACCGCACGCTGGTGCTGCTGCGCGACGGCAAGCCGGCGCGCCTTGTCGAGCGCAAGGCCGAGGAAGAGCGCGCCTTTTCGATGCTCGGCCTCTTGTCGTCGAAGCCCGTGCTCTATGTCTGCAACGTCGAGGAAGGCTCGGCCGCCACCGGCAACGCCTTCTCCAAGGCAGTCGAGGAGCAGGCTGCGAAGGAGGGCGCCGTCGCCGTCGTCATCTCCGCCAAGATCGAATCCGAGATCGCGACGCTATCGCGCGAAGAGCGCGTCGACTTCCTGGAGACGCTGGGTCTCGAAGAAGCCGGCCTCGATCGCCTGATCCGTGCCGGCTACACCCTGCTCGACCTCATTACCTATTTCACGGTGGGGCCGAAGGAAGCGCGCGCCTGGACCATCCATCGCGGCACCAAGGCGCCGGCGGCGGCCGGTGTCATCCACACCGATTTCGAGAAGGGTTTCATCCGCGCCGAGACCATCGCCTATGACGACTACGTCGCGCTCAATGGCGAAGCCGGCGCCCGCGATGCCGGCAAGCTGCGCCTCGAAGGCAAGGACTACACCGTCGCCGACGGCGACGTGATGCATTTCAGGTTTAATACGTAGACGAAGATCGCGCTTGCGTAGGCAAAGGCGCGCGGCCTGCGCGCCGTGCCCACCATCTCTCCGGGAATGCGGCAGAAGAGGTGGGCACGCTTGGCTTTGCCCACCCTGCGATTCCGTCCTCACCGCACCCCGCCCTGCTCGCGGATGGCGCCGAGATGCTCGTTGATGCGGAAGACGATCAGGATGAACTCCGCGACGATGCGCGAGAACACGATGCCGACGATGACGCTCGCAATCGACGAGAGCACCACCAGAAATCCGCCGAACGGGCTGATCGCCATTGCTGCGAGCCCTGAGAAGATGCCGGAGATGCCAAACAGGCAGATCAGCGCGATCACCAGCCAGTAAAAGGTCTTGATGATGGTCGGCGTGATGAAGCGGTCCCACTGAAACAGGTCGCTGAACGTGAACATTCTCTCTCCCCCGGCAAATCGGACCTGACCCGCGTCGATCCGACTCAAGGCAGGCAAGCCCTGCCGCATCGAATGTAGCACGAGCCATGCGGGCGGGCGGGTTGAGATTGCCGCAAAGTGCGGCCACAATCTGTCATCCCTGCTGATCTCACCAAGATGACCCTGACCTTCGAAGACTTTCCCACCGGCCGTTTCGGTACGTTCGGCCCGCGCCATGTCAGCCGCGACGAGATCTTGGCCTTTGCCGCCGAGTTCGATCCGCAGCCGATGCACCTCGACGAGGAGGCTGCCAGCAAAAGCAT
Source organism: Bradyrhizobium sp. UFLA05-112 (assembly GCF_053572325.1). Taxonomy (NCBI): domain Bacteria; kingdom Pseudomonadati; phylum Pseudomonadota; class Alphaproteobacteria; order Hyphomicrobiales; family Nitrobacteraceae; genus Bradyrhizobium; species Bradyrhizobium sp. UFLA05-112. Next base: position 16,720 of record NZ_JBANBK010000007.1, read on the forward strand.
GCTCAAGGGCCTGTCCGGCTCGGGCTGGCATCTGTGCTCGCTGATGATGCGGATGATGGCCGACGGCTTCATCACCCGCGCGGCCTCGCTCGGCTCGCCCGGCGTTGACGAGGTACGCTGGCTCTCGCCGTTGCGCCCGGGCGACGAACTGACCCTCGATGTCGACGTCGTGGAGGCGCGGGCCTCGAAGAGCCGGCCCGAGCTCGGCATCGTCAAGTTCAAATGCACCGCGCGCAACGCAAGAGGCGAAGCATTATGTGAAATGACCTCGCCGATCCTGATCAAGCGGCGCGAAGGGCTTAAGTGATGCGGTTCTTCGAAGACATATCGATCGGCCTGCGCCGCGAGATCGGCTCGTACACCTTCACCGCGGAAGCCATCAAGACATTCGCCGCGAAATTCGATCCGCAGCGTTTCCACCTCGACGAGGAAGAGGGCAAGAACTCGCTGTTCGGCGGGCTTGCTGCGTCCGGCTGGCATGTTGGCTCCGCCTGCATGAGCCTGCTCGTCGCCGACGGCCAGCGCCTTGCGAAGGAAGCTGCCGCACGCGGCGAGAAGATTGCGGTGTGGGGCCCGTCACCAGGCTTTCGTGACCTGCGCTGGATCAAGCCGGTGCTCGCCGGCGATACCGTGAGCTTCGTCAGCGAAGTTACCGACAAGCGCGTCTCCGCCTCGCGCCCCGGCTGGGGCATCCTGCAAGGCATCACGACCGGTACCAACCAGCGCGGCGAACAGGTGTATGCGATCGCCACGACGGCCTTCGTGCCGATGCGCGGGCAGGTCGGTTAGACCAGTTCCATTCTGAACGACCAAAATGCGCTGCAAGTGTTGCCCGCGCGCTATGGACGGGATTGGCGCCCACTGCCATAAGCCTCGCATGCGGTTCGTCGCGAAGCATTTCGCGGAACCATTGATTTGCTAACCAATTGTGAACCTGTCGCTGTCTATTTGAACCAACGGGATAGAGGACAGGGGACGAGGACCATGGCAGACCGCGGCGCACTCAAGCTGGTCGGATTCATCTTCGCCACCGCAACGCTCGCAGTGATGCTGATTGCCGGCATGGTGGTGCGAGGCTATGCCGATGGCGGCTATACGCTCGAAGCTTCGACCGTCGCGGCCGACCGCTAACCGTTCATTAACCCATCACATCGCCGGCGCGAGGCGATGCCGTTCATCGGCTGTAGACCAGCGCCAGGATCACGATCGCGACCACCAGCAGTCCGACGAAGCGCAGCATGATCGTGCCGAACTGCGTCGGCGCGGGGCGCAGCGGAATGGGGTCCGTGTTTTCGGGCCGAATGCTTTCCATTTGAAACTTTGTCCCTGCTAAGCCCCGCTAAGGGGGCCGGCAAATGCGGTCCGCGCTAGGCTTTGGTCGCAGCAAGGCAGTGGAAAGTTCAAATCAAGATTTCGCAGGTGGTGGCTGCAAAGCTTGCCACATTCGTGGTCGTGATGCCCTGCGCAGGCTTTCGCGGGTGATGACGCCTGCAATTGGGATGCATCTTCCAGAAGTAAAACCGCCGCACTCCCGGGGGGACGCGGCGGTCAAACGTTGCGTTACGGCGATCAGCTGTTGCGCAAGCCGTCGGCGGCGCGTTTCCACTGCGCGACGTTATCGGAGATCATGCGAGTCGACTTCATCGCGGCCTGGCTGAGCTGGGCGTAGCCGGAGATCTCGCGCTGGACGCGCTGGCCTTCGGCATGCAGCAGGTCGCGCAGGCTCTCGAGCTCGGAGATCAGGTTCTCGATCTCGGCGAGCGAAGTGCCGGCGACGCGCTGGATCAGCGAGTTGACGTTGGTGACGGTCGCTTCCGCCGACGAATCGAGCGCCGGCTCGCTGCCCGCGGCCGGGCGGCGCAGATAGGCGATGTCGTTGCGCACGAAGTCGCGGATGCCGGCCTCGACCTCAGTGACCGCGGCGAGGTTGCTGTCCGTGACCTCGGTCTCAGTTGATTCAATCTTTTCCGAACGAATGGCGTTCATCGTTGTTTCCCTGTTCGCGTTGGGCGCAGCGCGAGTGTCCCCCGCACGACGACGTCTGTAAGGCGGGACGCATCAGGGCGTCTGATTTTGACCGCATATGGGCCGAGATGCGGCAAGGATCGACCATTCGGCGGCTTTGCCGTGGCGGCGCTTCGTCTTCCGCAGGCGGGGAGACGAAGCCATCACCAGCTCTTCTTGAACCCAGCCGTCAGGCTCTTGTTCGTGGTGCCCTGCGCGGTCTCGCCGACGGAGCCGGAGACGGTGACGTTGTCGAACAACTTCTGTTCGGCGCCAACCTTGCGCAGCCATTTGTCGTCTGATGTCGACATGGTCTGGCCGGCGATGATGCTCGTGCCGGTCTCGCCGAAGGTGACCTTGGCGGACTGGTCGGTCTCGTAATTGCGGGTGGTGCGGCCGGCGATGCCCGGAATCGGCGTCGTGCCCTGCTGGTTGACGCTGTAGCCGTTCTGCAGCGTCAGGGAATGCTCGTCCGATAACGGCACCGATTTGCTGAGAGAGGCGCCGAGCCTGCTGTTTTCGGCGCCGGGATCGACGCGGGCTTCCACGGCGGTCTTGTCCCAGATCGCGCCCGCGCCCGGTGCGGTCGCCGTGGCCCAGGCGCTGCCGGAGGATTGCGGCACGCTGCCGCCATTGGCGGCCTTCTCCGCCAGAAGCTCGGACATCGTGGTGGGCTCGCGCGCCACCGTCATGTCGGCGCCGACCTGGGTATTCCAAAACGGGGTGATCGATTGCTTCACCGTCACCGCCGATGTCCCGTTGGCGCGCCGGTCGTTCGACCAGTTCGGCTCGCCATTGGCCGCCTGCGCGCGCTTCTTCGCCGCCATCAGCTCATTGAGCGTGGCGGCGTCGATGTTGAGCTGGCTCCAGTCGAGCTTGTCGACGTCGATGCCTTTCAGCACGTCGGGATCGTTGACGTCGGCCGTTTCCTCGGCCTCCTCGGGCGCGGCGGCGGCCTGGTCGGGCTGCATCGGGACGATCTGCGCCGGCACCACCGTCATGGATGCCAACATGAACGCGGCCGCCAGCATCGGCAGCCTGGTCCAGCCAAACCCTGTCGAGAATTCCATCGTCCTGCCCGCAAGCCCACCGCATGATCGGGAAAACTGTGCGGGGTTTTCCGACACGATCATGCGATTCATTCCGCATCCACGATGCGGAGATATCGTCGCAAAATTGTGGCGGCAAGGCTTGAAGGACAAGGGGAGGGCGAAACGTCACATCAAAGGGAAGACCAACGGGCCGCGCGCAAAAGCGCACGCCCGGCGACATGGCGACTAGCGGAACGACCCAGCGGGGCTGGTGGCCAGGCGCTCACGCGCGCGTCGTCGGGCCCGGGAGAGACGGGACCCGTTGGTGCCCTCACCCCAACCGGCTCATCTTCGGCAGATGAATGGGACGGCCGAGCGCCTGCTCGACGAGATCGAAGGTGTCGACCAGCACGCGCATGCTGAGCAGCCTGCCGGCCTTGAACTGCGCGAACTGCGCCACCCGCAGCGAGATCGGCTTGTCGGAATCGAGCGCCGTGAGCGAATAGCGCAGCATGGACGAGGCGGAATCCACGCCCAGCATGATGGTCTCGCGGTCGAAACGGCGGACGCGGAAATTGTCCGCGATCTGACGTATGACGTCGAGCACGGCCTCCTTGCCGTGGCGGGCGCCGAGGAAGGGAAACATGTCGATCGGGCCGTAGATCGCCCAGTCGACGTCCTCGTCGATCAGGGTCTCCAGATCCTCAAAGTGCCGGTCGTTGATCGCGCCATGCAACGCGCGCGAGAAACGCCAGAGACTGTGCTCTGTCATTTGGGTCGTTCCTGAAACTGGCTGCAAAAAAACGGAAAACAACCCCATGCACAGTAGGCGCCGCGGGGTTGCCGAATTCATTTGTAGGCAAACAAATAGGCGCGATTTGCGAAAACGCAATTCACGTTTTTGCAATGCGCAATTGAACGCGCTTTGTGAAATTTACAATAGAACCCCGTAATTTACCGGTCGGTCCGGGCGACGGGTTCCCGCTCGACCGCGATCGCGTCATCGCGCATCGCAAGCAGGCCGAACAGCACGGCGCCGGCGATTCCGCCGATCCCGGCCCCCAGGGGCATGAAGGTGAAGAACACCAGCATGCCGCTATAGCCCTCGAAATTCGTGGTCTTGAAGATTTCGACCCAGGCGAGTCCGGCCCCGATGCCGAGCGCGGCTCCGGCCAGCGACCCCAGAAACAACCCCAAAACGGCAAGCAACGCGATTTTCATCGGCCCGCATTCAGTTAGCCGGCGTCCACAACGCCCCGAGATGGGTCTGGGCAAAAAGAAGGGAGGTTCAATGGGAGTTCCGCCCTGCCCGCTGCAGTGTGAGCGAAGCGCCCGCACATGCGATGTCGTCCTGGCGAAAGCCGGCTTTCGCGAGGACGACCTTGAGGAGACAGCGCGCTACCCCTCGATCCGCTCGCCCACGATCAGCGGAGCGATCTCACGCTCGAGCACCTGCTGCACCAGATCATAGGAATCGATGATCTCGCGGATCTCTGATACGAGCCCGTCGCGCAAGCGATAGAATACGGCCATGTCGAACTGCACGATGCGCTCGTTGGTGCGCTTCCTGAAGAAGGCGCGCAAGTATGTCGCGACCTCTTCGCCGTCGGAGACGACATGCGCCGCCTCGTAGCGGATTTCGGAGTAGCGCGACCACACCGTCTGCCAGAGTTTTCGCAGCTCGGCCTTGCCGTGCCGCGGCACCATGTGCGGCAGCACGTCGATCGGCACGTGGGTGAGGAAGTCGACGTCGTCGGTGCAGCACGCCAGCGCGGCATCGAGGTCGCCGCGCGCAAAAGTCTCGAGGAGATGCAGCACGCGCTGCCTGTTCAAACTCTCAACCGTCATTCTCCGCCCGCCCTCGTTGGCCCGCGCATAGCAAAACTATCGCGGCCCGCCCAACACCAGCAATCCGCAAAAACACCGGGGATTACAGGGGTTTTGACGCGGCGGCGCAATATCAGGTTCGTGACATGCAATTGCAAATTGTGTGACTATTTTCCTGCAAGGATTTCTGGTGCGGGATGCGCCTCTGCGATGACGTGACAGACGTGGTGGGCGGCGCCTGGTGCCATGCCGATGGTTCAGGGAACTCCGGCGCCGCTGCGTTCGTTGGAAAGGCGACATCGAACCCGGAGGCACAAGTCCATGAAATTCCCGCTTCTCATCCTCGCCGCCACGCTCTCGCTCGTCGTGCCGCCGGCCGCCAACGCCAAGGGCTGCATCAAGGGCGCCGTTGTCGGTGGCGTCGCCGGTCACTATGCGGGCCATCACGGCGTGCTCGGCGCCGCGGCCGGCTGCCTCTACGGCCGGCATCATGCCAAGGAGCAGGAGAAGCAGCAGCAACAGAGCCAGGTGAACGGGCAGGGCAAGCTGTAGCGGAGCTCGTGACCCAGCTCACATCAGGGGACGCCGGCAAGGGCTAGTGTCATACGCGTGTCATCAGGGAGACGCGCCATGGCCGTGACTGCCGCCGCTCGGAAATCCCGCCTGCAAAACCTGCTCGAAGGCCTGGCGTTGACCGCGATCTTGCAGAGCTTTCCGACCTTTGCGACCGCCGCGCTGATGCTCAAGCTCGCCGGCAACAAGGACCTCGTCGGCGACGCCGGCGTCGCAATGTTCGTGATCGGTGCCTCGCTGGTCCAGGCGGTGCTCGCGGTGTCGCTGGGGCCGAAGCTCCCGAGCCTGTTCAAGCTGATCTACGAGCCAAAGTTCTTCGATGGTCAATTGTCGCTGTCCGACAAGATCGCCGAGTGGCGGACGCAGCCGACCGCTTCGCTGCAACTGCTGACGATCGTGCTGATGCTGTCGGTGCTGGCCGTAGTCGTGGCGAGCGTCGGGTAAGCGCGATGAGATCGGATGCAGACCGCGTTGCAGGTGCGCTCCATCTCCCGCTTGCGGGAGAGGGCGGGGGAGAGGGTTTTTCCGCAATCGGGATTTCCTGAGTGGAGAGAGCCCCCACCCGCGTCGCTTTGCGCCGCGACCTCCCCCGCAAGCGGGAGAGGTAGGGCGAGCCCGTGGCTCAATCAGACGACGACGGTGGTCGGCGTCCGCAGCCACGCTTCGTGGGTGATCGCCACCATCGACGGCACGTCGATAATGCCGATGCTGCCCCAGGTGAACATCGCGTAGGCGGGTTGTGAACCGTCGATGCCTGATGGCACCGAGGTATCGAGCTGATGTGCCAGCCAGCTCATGGTGCCGTAGCCGCACAGGCTCACGCAATGATCCTCGTTATTGTCGGCCGTGTAGCCGGTGGCGAACCAGCCAGTCTTGAAGTTGTGCGCGCGGCAGGTGGTCTCGAGCTGGTCGGCGGCGACGCCAATCTTGACCGGACCGTGATACAGCGCGCTCTTCAGCACCGCCGGGTTGGTCCAGTCGACCGTGCTCGCGTGGCCGTCGTCATAGGAGTGGTCGCTCTGGCTGAAGCCTTCCTTCTGCATCGCCTTCAGTACGTTGATGAGCACCGCGCCCTCGTAGACGCCGTGGGCCTTCGCCCATTTCTCCACCTCGGCGTCGCTGATGAAGATCTCCGGCTTGTGGCAGGCCTTGGCGAAGGCCTCTTCCGCGGTCACGCAGTCGCCATGGAGGTCGTTGTGCCAGATCGAAAGCTTCTTGGGGAAGAACAGGTGATGCGCGGGGACGTGAGCCAGCGCCACATGCGGCATCGCCGCTGCCAGTTCGTGTCGCGGGCTCGGAATTGCACCACGTTTCACTGCCGTTGCCATGTCTATCGCTCCTGTAAGATTTCCACCCCAGCAACTCGTAATTGAAACGCGGAAATCCTTTGGTGAAGTAGGTCACACCGGCAGGCCGGCTGCTCACACTCCCGCTTCACAAGCGTGTGTGCAATTGTTGCGCGTAATGCGGACATATGTGCCGTTATCGGCTTGGCACGGTAATGCGTGCGGGGAGGCGGCAATCTCTCGTCGTCATTCCGGGGCGCCGCAAAGCGGCGAGCCCCGAATGCATCGCGGTTCTTGCTCCGTTGGTGAAATGCGAGCGGGTAGCTCTACCGCTTCTTCCACCCGCCCCGTCGTCCCGGCGCGCCGCCGGTCGACTTCGGCGCTGGGCCGAACTCCGGTCCCGACTGCCGCGAGTCGGTTGGCTGGATGATCCGGCTTTCGCCGCCGAACGGCTTTGCCGGCAGCGCGCGGTTCGCGCGGTAGGGCAGCGACTCCGGACCATGCATCTCGTCGAGATGCGGCTTGTGCACCTTTGAGCCGCCACTGGCTCCGCCGCTCGCTTTCAGCGCGGAGCCCACGGTCTTCTTCTTCATCGCGCTGACGGGAAGGTTGGCGGCGTCGCCGTATTTCTTCGTGCCGGCGTACGTACCGGCCTTGCCCTGCACGGTGCGTTGTTTTGCGGTCGGATCATCGACCACCGCGAGCTCGGTGGCGCGCAGGCGTTTGACCTCGTCGCGCAGGCGGGCAGCTTCCTCGAAGTTCAGGTCGGCAGCGGCCTCGCGCATGCGCGTCTCGAGATCGGCGAGCACGGCCTCGAAATTGTGGCCGATGGAAATGACGTCGTCGGTCATGTCATGGCCGCCGACCTCCACCAGCACGTGGTCGCGCTCGTAGACGGAGTTGAGGATGTCGCCGATCTGCTTCTTCACGCTCTCCGGCGTGATGCCGTTGGCGTTGTTGTACTCGACCTGCTTCTCGCGGCGGCGGTTGGTCTCGGCGATCGCGCGCTCCATCGAACCGGTCATCTGGTCGGCATAGAGGATCACCTTGCCGTCGACATTGCGCGCGGCGCGGCCGATGGTCTGGATCAGCGAGGTCTCGCTGCGCAGAAAACCTTCCTTGTCGGCGTCCAGGATCGCGACCAGCGCGCATTCGGGAATGTCGAGGCCCTCGCGCAAGAGGTTGATGCCGACCAGCGCATCGAACGCGCCGAGCCGCAGATCGCGGATGATCTCGATGCGCTCGATGGTGTCGATATCGGAGTGCATGTAGCGCACGCGAATGCCCTGCTCGTGCAGATATTCGGTGAGGTCCTCGGCCATGCGCTTGGTCAGCACCGTGATCAGCGAGCGATAGCCGGCCTGCGCGGTGGCGCGGACCTCGCCGACGAGATCGTCGACCTGGGTGCGGGCGGGGCGGATGTCGACGGGCGGATCGATCAGGCCGGTGGGGCGGATCACCTGCTCGACGAACACGCCGCCGCTCTCGTTGAGCTCCCAGCCGCTGGGCGTCGCTGACACCGCGACCGTCTGCGGCCGCATCATGTCCCACTCCTCGAACCGCAAGGGGCGGTTATCCATGCAGGAGGGCAGGCGGAAGCCGTATTCGGCGAGCGTTGCCTTGCGGCGGAAGTCGCCGCGGAACATGGCGCCGATCTGCGGAATGGTGACGTGGCTCTCGTCGGCGAAGATCAGCGCGTTGTCGGGGACGTATTCGAACAGCGTCGGTGGCGGCTCGCCGGGCCGGCGTCCGGTGAGATAGCGCGAATAGTTCTCGATGCCGGCGCAGCTTCCCGTCGCCTCCATCATCTCGAGGTCGAAGGTGGTGCGTTGCTCCAGCCGCTGCGCTTCCAGGAGGCGTCCCTGGTCGTGGAGCTGATCGAGCCGCTGCTTCAATTCGAACTTGATGGACTTGATCGCCTGCACCAGCGTCGGGCGCGGCGTCACATAGTGCGAGTTGGCGTAGATCTTGATGAATTCGAGCTCGTCCTGCTTGTGGCCGGTGAGTGGATCGAACTCCTCGATATTCTCCACGGTGTCACCGAACAGGTTCACGCGCCAGGCGCGGTCCTCATAGTGCGCCGGGAAGATGTCGATGACGTCGCCGCGCACACGGAAGGTGCCGCGGGTGAAATCGGCCTGGGTGCGCTTGTATTGCAGGGCGACGAGGTCGGCGATGAGCTGGCGCTGGTCGATGCGCTCGCCCTTCTTCAGCGCGAAGGTCATCGCGGTATAGGTCTCGACCGAGCCGATACCGTAGATGCAGGACACCGAGGCGACGATGATGACGTCGTCGCGTTCGAGCAGCGCGCGCGTCGCCGAATGGCGCATGCGGTCGATCTGCTCGTTGATGGACGAATCCTTCTCGATATAGGTGTCGGTGCGCGGGACGTAGGCTTCGGGTTGGTAATAGTCGTAATACGAGACGAAGTATTCGACCGCGTTGTCCGGGAAGAAATTCTTGAACTCACCGTAGAGCTGGGCGGCGAGCGTCTTGTTCGGCGCGAGGATCAGGGCAGGGCGCTGCGTCGCCTCGATCACCTTTGCCATGGTGTAGGTCTTGCCCGAGCCGGTGACGCCGAGCAGAACCTGCGAACGCTCGTTGCGCTCGACGCCTTCGACGAGCTCGGCAATCGCCGTCGGCTGGTCGCCCTTTGGCTGGTATTCCGACTTGATCTCGAAGCGCACGCCGCCTTCGGACTTTTCCGGGCGCGGGGGCCGGTGCGGCGTCCACACCCGCATCGAGCCGTCGTCCTTGCGGAACTCCGGTCGTCCCTCGCGGATCAGCGTCTCCAGCGCGTCCGCGGTGGCCTTGACGCCCAGCGCCTCCATCTTGCTGCGCGGTGGCCGTGCCAGAGCCTCGGCATCGTCTTCCTCGGTGGGCAGCCCGAGTTGACGCGCCAGTTCCGGATCGAGGAACGGTACGGTCGCGGCAGTGCCGTAATTGGCCTGCGGCGCTTCCTCGAACGCACCAGCCTCTCCGCTCCCTCCCCCCTTGGTCGGGGAGGGGGGTGAGCCACGAGTCGAATCCTGCGGAAAATCCTTCGGAGTCGAGGCGCGCGCGCGATGCGCTGCGGCCTCGCCGCCGGCGCGACGGTCGCGCGAATTGTCCGGCGGCGGCTGGAGCCCCGTGGACGAGCCGATGCCGCTCTCGCCGCGATTGATCGCGGGATTGAGCAGCTCGGCCAGCGCCGGCCCGATTGGCTGCACGTCGGGTCGATGTGCTTTGGATTTCGGGGCTTTACCGGATTTTTCGGGGGGAGCAGGTTTCTTCGCCATGCCCCGAATATGGGACGAGTCCGCCGCTCAGGAAAGGGCGAATGCCCCTGCACGGGTCAGCCTGCTGACAGCAGGTTGGCAGCAGACTCACGCCGCCGGCAGCGAGCCGTCGTCTCCGACGGCCGCTTGCGGCTCGACAATGTCGAGATGGATCCCGCCGCAGTGCGTGCAGCGCATGGTCCAGTACTCGCAGCCAGCCCGGCCGCCGATCACGCGGAGCACGGTGAGCTCTCCGTTGCATTCCGGGCAGCTCGACAGCACGGAGCGTTCACAGGATTGGGCCAGCGGTTGCGTTTCTTCGAACTCGATCTGCGACATGACTTCAGTCCTCGTTCTGCCGCCGTGCTGTGTCAAAAGTCCCCGGTCAAAGGTCCTCTTCGTCCAGCTCCGTCCGCCGTCGGAAACGGTCGATATGGTGCTTGGCATCGGCAATCGCGGCTTCCGGATCGGGCCAGGCGAAGCCGACCTCCATCGCCGGAAACAGCACGCCGTCGATGGCGAGCAGGCTCAAGTCCGCGCGCCGGATACGGGCATGCCACAGGCCCTTGCCAGCCTCGAACGATTCAATGTCAAAGCCGTCGTAAAGTGTCGTCATAGTGGTAGTCCCCAATTTCTCGTTGGAGGGTTAGGAGACCACGTCCGCGCAAAGGCGCGTGTGAAGCCGTTCACACGAGGGCGGCTTTTTCGTTTTTCGTTTCAGGCGCGCGCGGCGAGGCGCCCACCCCTGCGCTTGCGCGCCGCGGGTTCCGCAGCGGTGCGCATGATCCAGCGGCGGAACGCGGCAAAGTCGCGCTGCTCGGTCTGGAAGCTGCGATACACCAGATACCAGCGCATGCCCTTGGGCACCGAGAGGTCGAACGGCGCCACCAGCCGGCCGGCGGCGAGATCGTCGTCGATATAGGGGCGGATGCCCATGGCGATGCCGAGCCCGTCGACCGCGGCCTGGAGCGCCTGCCCGTAGAACTGGAACTCGGGCCCGCGCGCGGTGATGCGGCTGACATTTGCCGCCTTCAGCCAGAGCGGCCAATCCTCCGGCGAATGCGCGACGCGGATCAGGCTTGGGCCCTTGAGGTCGGCCGGCCGCTTCAGGGATGTGGCGAGGCGAGGTACGCAGACCGGCGTGAGATCGCCGGCAAACAGCGGCTCGGCGACCAGCCCCGGCCAGTCGCCGGTGCCGAGCTTGATGCCGCAGCTCCAGTCCTCGCCGAACGGGACCGCGGCGCCGCCGGTGGTGAAGCGCACCTCGATATCCGGCTCCTCGCTGCGGAATTCGGAGAGACGCGGGATCAGCCAGCGCATCGCAAAGGTGTGGCCGACGCCGATGGTCAGCACGCGCACGCTGGAGGGCGCCGTCACCTGCGCGGTGAGGCTCGCCAGCGCGTCGAAGATCGGTGTCAACCCGCTCTGATAGGCGCGGCCGGCTTGCGTGAGCACGAGCTTGTTGGCCTTGCGCTCGAACAGCGCGACGCCAAGCCGCTCTTCGAGCAGGTGCACCATGCGGCTGACCGCGGCGGCCGAGACGCTCAACTCGATGCCTGCGGCGGCAAAGCTGCCGGTCCGCGCCGCCGCCTCGAATGCCTTGATGCCGTTGAGAAAGAGCAGCCGCCGCAAAAACATACCCTCAGGAAAGCTGATGCCAGGCCAAGATAACTCAGTTTGCGAGAGTTCCACAAGCGAGTCACAAGAATGAGTGCAATTCCAAGCTGATCTTGAGGTGCCTGCGCCTTCCCGCAAGGGCGGCGCGAGAGGCAGCTTGCGTCCCAGACTTGAGCCACCACAGGAGATCCCGTCGTGACGCCCATCATGATCGCTGCCCTTGGATTGCTGATGGTCGCCACCGCGTTTCTGTCGGGGCTGTTCGGCATGGCGGGCGGACTGATCCTGATCGGCGTGCTGCTGGCGCTGATGCCGCTGCCATCCGCGATGGTGCTGCACGCGATCACGCAGATCGCCTCGAATGGCTGGCGCGCGCTGCTCTGGCGCGCGCATATCCGCTGGCGGCCGGTCGGGGTCTATTTGATCGGCTGCGCCGTTGCGCTCGCGGCATGGTCGATCTCCCGCTACGTGCCGGACAAGCCGACCGCGCTGCTCCTGCTCGGCGTCACCCCGTTCATGGCGCGGCTGCTGCCGTCGAGCGTCAAGCCCGACCCGGACAGTGTCTGGCAGGGCACCGTCTACGGCACGATCTGCATGGGATTGATGCTGATGACCGGCGTCTCGGGGCCGCTGCTCGACACGTTCTTTCTGGGCGGTGAATTCGGCCGGCGCGAGAAGGTGGCTACCAAGGCGGTGTGCCAGGTGGTGAGCCATTTCACCAAGCTGATCTATTTCGGCGGCGTGATCGACCAGGCGGCTTCGCTCGATCCCGTTCTGGCCGGCGTCGCGATCGTGGCCTCGATGCTCGGAACCACGCTGGCGCGGCGTATCCTGGAGGCGATGAGCGATCAGCAATTCATCGCCTGGTCGATGCGGCTGATCACCACAATCGCATGCTACTATATCGCCTATGGAAGCTGGCTCCTGGTTCGCACGCCCGTGATGGCGGCCTTTGACAACGGAGGTGTGCAATGACTGACAGCGCAGACCCGCTGGTTCTGGATTTCGTCGAATGGATCGCGCGCGAGCCCCGCGTCTATGCCGAGGTGATTTCGACCTGGAAGACGTCGTGCCCACGCCTGACCATCTGGGAAGACGCCGCCGACCGCGGCTATGTCGCACGCGAGACGCTGCCCGGCATGGGCCTGATCATCGCGGTGACGGAAGACGGCGAGAGGTTCTTGCGCGTCAACGGAAGGTGAGGCCTCTCCACATCGTCATTGCGAGCGTCAGCGAAGCAATCCAGAATGGGAGACCCTCACCCTGAGGAGCGCGCATCTTGCGCGCGTCTCGAAGGGCGAGGTCGATAATCGGGCCTTCATCCTTCGAGACGCGCGTTCCGCGCTCCTCAGGAAGAAGGTCTGGCTGGGAAGACCGCTCATGTCACTCAAACTCTTCGAACTCGTCGGCACCGACGCAGCGCGGCCCTTCAGCCCATATTGCTGGCGTACGCGCATGGCGCTTGCGCATAAGGGCCTCGCCGCGGACACCCTGCCCTGGCGCTTCACCGAGAAAGCCGCGATTGCGCCACACGGCTCGCAAAAGGTGCCCGTGCTGCTGCACGACGACAGGCCGGTCGTCGATTCCTGGACCATCGCCAACTATCTCGAAGACACCTTTCCAGATCGCCCGTCGCTGTTCGGCGGGGAGGGTGGCCGCGCGATGGCGCGGATGCTGAACGGGTGGGGCGATATCGCGATCGTCGGTGGCATCTTTCCGCTGATCATCGCCGACATTCCGCAGAATTTGGCGCAGGTCGATGCGGATTATTTTCGCCGGACGCGAGAGGCGCGTTTCGGCAAGTCGCTGGAGGAGATCATGGCGAGCCGCGACACCGCCGTCGTCGCCTTTCGCAAATCGCTCGACATCATGCGTCTCACTCTGAAAACGCAAGCCTTCCTCGGCGGCAACGCGCCGAACTACGCCGACTACATCGTGTTCGGTGGCTTCCAATGGGCGCGCGTGGTGAGCCCGTTCAAGCTGCTGGAGGCGGACGACCCCGTCTACGCATGGCGTGAAAAGCTGCTCGACGCGTTCGGCGGCATGGCGCGGAAGTCACCGGGGCACCAGGTGTAGGTTTCGTAGCCCGGATTACGCTTGCGCTCCATCCGGGCTACGTGCCGCCGCATCCGCGGCCGCCTTGCGCAGGCAATCGCGGCACAGGCAGTCCTCGCCCTCGACCGGCATCGGCAGCCGCGCAGGCTCCTCGGCGCACCAACAGGCACCGGACAATCCGCATGAAAACGCCGTGCCGCAGCGGGAACAGGCGATTTGACGCAAAGGTGCGGCGGGTGCGGTGAGGATTTCTTTCCGATTTGTCATCATTCGCGCCGAAGCTTCGCCGACATTTTCATGCCGGGTTCATCATTGACGGCGGTATAATAATCGCCGCGCATGCCGCTAGGAAGTGCAAGGACAGAACAATGGCCCGCGATCCGCAAGCCGCGCTCGTTGCCCTCAACCGGTTCGGCTTTGGCGCGCGCGGCGGCGCATCCGGCGACTTCGTCAATGCCGCGTCCGACCCGCGCGGCTTCGTGAAGGCGGAGCTCGGCCGGCCGAACGGCGTGCTGCTGGAGGCGCCGGGCCTGCAATCGACGCCGCAGCTCGGCCAGGCCGTGTTCGAATATCAGGCACAGGTGAAAGCGGCGCGCGAGGCTGCCGCCAAGGCCGGCACGCCAGATGAATCGAAATCAGGTGAAGCGAAACCAGGCGAAGCCCAGCAGCCGCCAGCGCAGCCCGCACCAGCCGATCAGAAGCCCGCAGCGCGCCGGAATTTGTCGCTCAATGCCGTCGCGATGGACATCGCCGGCCAGTCGCCGGAGATGAAGGCGTCCGACGCCGCAGCAAAACCTGCTGAGGGCATGCAGCCCAATGCGCCGCCCCCGGCCACCGCGAAGCCTGCGCCGCAACCGCTCAATGTGATCCAGAAGACGTTTCGTGCCGAGGCTTTGGCGCGGCTGCAACGCGCCACGCTCGCCGATTGCGGCTTCACCGAGCGCCTCGTCGCGTTCTGGTCCAACCATTTCTGCATCTCGGCAGCCAAGGGCGAGCTGGCGCGGATCTGGGCCGGCGCATTCGAGCGCGAGGCGATCCGCCCCCATGTGCTCGGCCGCTTCGCCGACATGCTCAAGGCTGTCGAGCAGCATCCGGCGATGCTGTTCTTTCTCGACAACCAGCAATCGCTGGGTCCGGATTCGCGCGCGGGCCAGAACCGCAAGCGCGGGCTCAACGAAAATCTCGCGCGCGAGATCATGGAGTTGCATACGCTCGGCGTGAATGGCGGTTACACGCAGGAGGACGTCACCTCGCTTGCGCGCATCATCACGGGATGGACCTTCGCCGGCCGGCAGGGCCGGTTGGGCGAGCCCGGCAATTTCGTCTTCAACGCCAATGCCCACCAGCCCGGGCCGCAGGTGCTGCTCGGCAAAACCTATGACGCGGCGGGGCTGGCGCAGGGCGAAGCGGCGCTCGCCGACATCGCGCGCCATCCCTCGACCGCGACCTTCATCGCCACGAAGTTCGCTCGTCACTTCGTCGCGGATGATCCGCCGCCCGCGCTCGTGGCGCGCCTGCGCGATGTATTCACGAAGACCGACGGCGACCTCAAGGCGCTTGCGACAGCCCTCGTCGATTCCAACGAGGCCTGGACCGCGCCTCTGACCAAGATGCGTTCGCCTTACGAATTCCTGGTCGCGAGCGGCAGGCTGCTCGCGCGCGTGCCTGAAGATCCCGGACAGTACCTGGGCAGCCTCAATCTGCTCGGTCAGCCGCTGTGGTCGCCGGCCGGGCCGAACGGTTTTCCCGACACCAACGCCGCCTGGACCGCGCCCGAGGGCATGAAGCTCAGGCTCGACATCGCGGTCCAGATCGGCTCGCGGCTCGGCAACAATATCGATCCGCTTGACCTGCTGGAATTCGCCGCGGCAGATGCGGCCTCGACCGAGACGCGGCGGACCATCGAGCGTGCGGAATCGCGCCAGCAGGCACTGGCGCTGCTCCTGATGTCGCCTGAATTCCAGAGGAGATGACGATGGATTGCGCCGAGAATCGGCTCCTCACTTCGCGACGTGCGCTGCTGCTTGGTGGCGTCTCCTTCGCCGCCTGGGCGTATTTGCCGAAATTCGCGCGCGCGGCCGACGGCCGCGATCCGCGCCTGATCATGGTGATTCTGCGCGGCGCGCTCGACGGCCTTGCGACCGTCGCGCCGCTTGGTGATCCCGATTATGCCGGCCTGCACGGCTCGATCGCGTTGAGACGCGATGGTGAGCATCCTGCGCTCATGCTGGACTCGTTCTTCGCGCTGCATCCCTCGATGCCGGAATTCGCGCGCATGTATCGCGACAAGCATGCCGCGGTGATCCATGCGGTGTCGACGCCCTACCGCGACCGCTCGCATTTCGACGGCCAGGACGTGCTCGAAAGCGGCTATGCGGGCCCCGGCCGCGTGCAATCCGGCTGGCTCAACCGTGCGCTGGAAGCGCTGCCGCGCGGCGAGCGCGTCTCCAGCGGGCTTGCGGTCGGTCCCACCACGCCCTTGGTGCTGCGCGGCGCCGCGCCGACCGTCGGCTGGGCGCCGGTCGCGCTGCCGCAGGCCGATGACGACACCGCGATGCGGCTCGTCGATCTCTATCGTCACCGCGACCCCGCGCTTGCCTCTGCATTG
This sequence comes from Bradyrhizobium sp. UFLA05-112, assembly GCF_053572325.1. NCBI lineage: Bacteria > Pseudomonadati > Pseudomonadota > Alphaproteobacteria > Hyphomicrobiales > Nitrobacteraceae > Bradyrhizobium > Bradyrhizobium sp. UFLA05-112. The sequence continues at coordinate 32,978 of NZ_JBANBK010000007.1, forward strand.
TCGCAAGGCTTGCAGTTCGAGAAGGCGGCAAGCGGCGACGACATGAAGCCGAAGGGAGGCAACGCGGTCGCGCAGATGCGCCTGGTCGCGAAGGGTGCCGCAAAACTGATGGCGGCCGACGACGGCCCGCGCATCGCCGCGCTCGCTTTCGACGGTTGGGATACGCATGCCAATGAGGGCGGTCCGGTCGGGCGGCTCGCATTCCTGCTCGGCGGCCTCGACGGCGCGCTCGCCGAGTTCGAAAGCGGTTTGGGAGATCGCTGGCGCGACACCGTCGTCGTCGTTGCAACCGAATTCGGCCGCACTGCACGCATCAACGGCACCGATGGTACCGACCACGGCACCGGCACCATCGCGCTGCTCGCCGGGGGCGCCGTGAAAGGCGGCCGTGTGATCTCCGACTGGCCGGGATTGAAGCTCGCAAATCTCTACGAAGGCCGCGACCTCAAGCCGACGACCGACCTGCGCGCAGTCATCAAAGGTGTGCTGCAAGACCAGTTCGGCCTTGGTGATCGCGTGCTGGCGGAGACGGTGTTCCCCGACAGCGCCAGCGCAAGACCGATGAGAGGGCTGGTCGCATAACCAAGCACAGTCGTCATTCCGGGGCGCGCTTCAGCGCGAGCCCGGAATCCATCGCTCCGCGGAAAAATGGAATCCGGTCTGCGCCTTGCGGCGAATCCGGGAATGACGAGATAATCTGCGGAGCATCAGGAGACCAACTTCATGTACATCGCCATGAATCGCTTTCGCGTCGCCAAGGGGTCGGAAAAAGCCTTCGAGCAGGTGTGGCTGTCGCGCGACACGCATCTGGACAGGGTGCCGGGCTTCATCGAGTTTCATCTGCTGAGAGGGCCGGAAGCCGAGGACCACACGCTCTATGCCTCGCATACCGTGTGGGCCAACTATGCGGCATTCGAGGCCTGGACCAAGTCGGAGGCGTTTCGCGCCGCGCATCACAAAGCCGGCGACAACAAGCCGCTTTATCTCGGCCATCCTCAGTTCGAAGGCTTTGAGGTGATGCAGACCGTGGGGCGCGGCGGGAAGTAGCGCCGCGCTGCGAGCGTCAGCTCTTGGTGATCCCGTCGATCTCCGCGAGTTCGTCCGCGCCGAGCTTCCAGGCGATTGCCTTGACGTTCTCCTCGACTTGTTCGACGCGGGTGGCGCCTGCGATCACGCTCGCCACCTGCGGACGCGCGGCGAGCCAGGAGAAGGCGAGCTCGACCATGGTGTGGCCACGCGCCTTGGCGAAGGCCTGGAGTTTCTTGACGATATCCTCGTTACGCGGCGTGAGATAGCGCTCGCGCAGCGCCGGCGCCTTGGCAAAGCGCGTGTCGGCGGGAGCGGCCGCACCGCGCTGGTATTTTCCGGTCAGAAGACCGCTCGCCAGCGGGAAGAACGGCAATAGCCCGAGCTTGTACTCCTGCGCGGCGGGCAACAGGTCGTTCTCGATGTCGCGGACCACGAGGCTGTATTCGTCCTGGCAGGAGATGAAGCGGCTGACGTTCATCGCCCGCGCGGTGAATTCGGCTTCGGCGATGCGCCAGGCGGGGAAGTTCGAATTGCCGATGTAGCGCACCTTGCCTTGGCGCACGAGATCGTCGAGCGCGCGCAGCGTCTCCTCCAGCGGCGTCAGCGGATCGTAATCGTGCTGCTGATAGAGGTCGATGTAATCGGTCTTCAGCCGCTTCAGGCTCGCCTCGACCGCGCGCATGATGTAGCGGCGCGAGGCACCCTGCTTGGTGCCGTCGCTTGCCATCGGCTTGGAGAATTTGGTCGCGAGCACGATGTCCTTGCGGCGGTCGCCGAGCACGGTGCCCAAGACGGTCTCCGAACCGCCCATGCCGGCGTAGATGTCGGCGGTGTCGAACAGCGTGATGCCGAGATCGAGCGCGCGGTGGATCACCTTGCGCGAGGTCTCCAGATCAGTGCGCTGGCCGAAATTATTGCAGCCGATGCCGACGGCGGAGACGCGCAGGCCGGAGGCGCCGAGATTACGGATTTCCATGGGAGGAGGTCCTGTCAGAGGAGCGTGCGGGCAAGGGGCCATTCTGACGACCACGCGCTCGGCCAGCAAGGCGACGGCCGCGGTGCTGCCATGCGCACAAAAAAATGCGGCCCCGGTCAGACGCGGCGACTGACGGGGACCGCTTGGGCGCTTGATCGGTGACGGGGGGCCTGATCAGGCGCAAGCGGAAGCCTAGCCCTGCAATGTTACGTGCAGGTGACAGCCGCGCTTATCCACAGGTTGCAGGCCGCGGCTCAGAAGATCCTGCGGTAGACGATGAAGCCGGAGCGCTCCGCGACCTTATCATACAGGCGCTGCGCGGTGAGGTTGGTCTCGTGCGTCTGCCAGTAGACGCGGGGCGAGCCCGCGGCCTTCGCCCGCTCATACACCGCGTAGATCAGCGCCGAGGCGACGCCCTGGCCGCGCGCGGCCTCCGCCGCGAACAGGTCCTGCAGATAGCAGGACGGCTCGACCGCAGTCGTCGAGCGGTGAAACAGATAGTGCGTCAGGCCGAGCAGTTGGCCGTCTTTGTCGGCGACTAGCGCATGCACCGGCTCATATGCATCGAAGAAGCGCTGCCACGTCATGCGCGTGATCTCGGCCGCGAGCGCGGTCGCACCAGAGCGGCCGTAGAACGCGTTGTAACCGTCCCACAGCGGCAGCCATTGATCGTAGTCCTGCCGGGTGACGGCGCGAATGGTGAGCGACATGGCGAAATTCCACGATCAAGGGGGGAGCAAGGCGCTAGCCAATCGATCCGTCGTTCTAACGGGATGATCGCCGCGCCGATCAATAACGCTTTAGGTTGTTTGGAGCATGATCTCTTCGGAAAACCGCTTCACACTTTTCCGGATCATGCTCTTGCGCTATTCGGCGACGCGCAAATAGCGGATCAGGTTGCGGCCGGTGGGATCGCGCAGCGAGCGATAGTAATCGGCGCGCGAGGGCGCATCGCCGTGGCGGACGAGGTCGGTCACCGGCGTGTAGCTCAGCATGCGTCCGCCGTCGGGCAGCGCGGCGCAGACGAAGCGCAGCACCTCGCCATTGCTGAGCTTGATGTTGATCGGCGTGGCGTCGCCCATCCTGACCATCTCCATCCGCACGGCGATGAAGGCGCTCAACTCATCCTCGGGCAGCTCGAAGGCGCCAGTGTCGCGGCCGTGATACATCAGCGCGATGAAAGGCGGCCGGCTCTCTGCCTTTTCGTCGGGCAGCGAGAAGTAGTCGCGGAAGGCGCGGTTGATGAACTCGGCGCGGGTTTCTGCATCGAGCAAAACAATGCCGATGTCGACCTGATCGAGCGCCGCCGACAGGCGCTCTGCCGTGGCGTAATGCCGGCGCTCCAGCGCAAAGGCGTCGAGCAGGCGCTCGCGCATCAGCCCGGTAATCCCTGCGGTGGCGGCCGCTGTGATCGCCAGCAGGCCGAGCCGGACGAGGTCGGTCGCGGCGTAGCCGGGAACGGTCTTGTTGTAGAGGAAGAACAGCGCCGTGCCGATCACCGCGACGGCTGCACTGGCCATTGCGGAGGCGAAGCCGGACAGCGAGCCGGCAAAGGCGACGATGCAGACGAACAGCGGTGCGGGTGAGGGGATGGGAAGATAGCGATCGAGCAGCAACGCCAGCAGCGTGGTCGCTGCCGTCAGCGTCGGACCGGATATCGCACGCCATCCGAGGCCCATGGCCCTATCTTGCTCCCTGACGAGCTAACGCGCGGAGAGTGGCCGATCGTTGCGCCGTCGCGGTGCGGTTTCGCGTGAGATGCTTAAGGCGTGACTGCGCCGGCGCGCAGAGCTTTCCGCAGATTTTAAGCCAAGTCGCCGTGCGTTCGAGCGAATGCTCAACATCAGCGTGTGTCCCTTACGCCGTCACATGGCTGTGCACGGCCGGGAGGTTCAGCGTCGATGTGCCCGTGCTCTTGCGCGTGCCGGCGAAAATCAACAGCGATGCCGCGACCAGGATGGCCGCGGTGAGGGTCGCTGCAACGATGATCACCGGTGACTTCATCGATGGCCTGCTGCGATGCCGGTGAGGGCGCGTTCGCGATGACGGCGCCCCGTGGTAGTCGAGGATGAGCCGCGGGTCAGCCGGCAAGCCCCATCGCCATGGTCGCCCGGGTCGTCAGTACCGTCAGGGCGACGATCAGGCACAGCGACAGCGCCGCGATCGCGAGCGAAGCCGCGACGGCACCTGTCAGCCGGGAAGAGACGACGGGGGCAGGTCGGCCCTGAAAGCCCACCACGCCGGACGTCCGAGTCATGGTCTAAATCCTTCAGCGTGCGAGCGAATCACTCGCGACGCAAACCAATGTCACAATTTCAACAGGCAATATTGGGGCGGCGGTCGCGCCGAACATGGCGAAATCGCGGCAAAGGTTAACGTTGTGCCCGGTATCCTGGACCCGCTCAGGCGCTTGCGGCGATGCTCGCTGGATCGTCGATATCGGCCGGCCGCCAGTCCATCGACACGAAGCCGGGCGCCTGCTCGACCCGCTTCAGCCAAGCCCGGACCGCCGGGAAGGTCGAGAGGTCGAAGTCGCAGCGGTCGGCAAGATGGGTGTAGCCGTAGAGTGCGATGTCGGCGACGGTGAGCTGGCGCGCGGCAAAATACTCGGCGGTCTTGAGGTGGTTTTCCATCACCTGGAGCGCGCCATAGCCACGCTCCATCCAGTCCTCCAGCGCGTGGGTCTGGAGATCGCGGCCGCCCTTGACCAGAGATAACCAGAAATAGGCGGCACCGATATTGGGCTCGAGCGCGTGCTGCTCGAAGAACATCCATTGCAATGCCTCGGCGCGGTCGATGCGTTGCTCGGGCGCGAGCGGCGTGCCGCCGGCCACGTACCAGAGGATGGCATTGGACTCAGCGAGGTAGCGGTCGTCGCCGACCTCGAGCAACGGCACTTGTCCGGAAGGATTCTTCGCAAGAAAATCCGGCGTGCGGCTCTCGCCGCGCAGAATGTCGATCTCGATTGCCTGGTAGGGTACGTTCAACAGCGCCAGCGCAAGGCGGACCTTGTAGCTGTTGCCGGAGCGTTGCATCGAATAGAGCTTGTACATTCGAGAGGTTCTGATCCGGTGACGGGAAGGCGCCGCTTGTTGCCCTGCAACGCGGCTAAACAATGATGCCGTTGCGAATCCGCCGCAAGGGCCGCGCGCTAGAAAAACTTGAAATCGCTACTGCACTGCAACGCTGCAAAAAATCATTTCAACACGACAGAACAATTCGCATCACGCTTGCGTCAGGTTGTGCTCATCTCGCGCCTGGAATGGTTGCGGTATCATCCGCGCGATCAGTTTGCATCGTTAGGTTGCATGCCCGCGTCAGAAATGGCGGCTCGCAGCTTCGATAAGGAACGAAATTGCTCGGAGGACAATGCTTGCCGGATATGAGCCATTTCGGCGGCAAAGTTTAGGAATATTGCGCAAATCCGGGCCTCGTTGGTGCCGATCCGTAAACTTTTGCCCTGACCGGGCCGAAGTTTCTTGCGGTGCAGCGGCACCCGTCCTAGGGTGCATCATTCCCACAATCAGAGTCGTGACACCCAAGGGCTCACGACGCTTGCCAGGAGATGATGATGTCCTTCCTTGCCGCTGCGCTCGACCGTGTGAAGCCGTCCGCGACCATCGCGGTCACGGATAAAGCACGCGCGCTGAAAGCGGCGGGCCGCAACGTCATCGGCCTCGGCGCGGGCGAGCCCGACTTCGACACGCCCGCCAACATCAAGTTGGCCGCGATCCGTGCCATCGAAGCCGGCAAGACCAAGTACACCGCGGTCGACGGCATCCCCGAGCTGAAGGAAGCGATCATCGCAAAGTTTCAGCGCGAGAACGGCCTCAGCTACAAGCCGAACCAGGTGATCGTCGGCACTGGTGGCAAGCAGGTGCTCTACAACGCGCTGATGGCGACCATCAATCCGGGTGACGAGGTGATCATCCCGGCGCCCTATTGGGTCAGCTATCCTGAGATGGTCGCGCTCGCTGGCGGCGAGCCCGTGCCGGTGGTCTGCACCGCCGCGACCGGCTTCAAGCTCCATGCCGAAGCGCTCGAGCGCGCGATCACGCCGAAGACCAAATGGGTCATCCTCTGCTCGCCGTCGAACCCGACCGGCGCGGCCTACACCAAGGCCGAGCTGAAGGCGCTCACCGAAGTGCTGGTCAGGCATCCCCATGTCTGGGTGATGACCGACGACATGTACGAGCACCTCGTCTATGACGACTTCCAGTTCACCACCGTCGCGCAGGTCGAGCCGAGCCTCTACGACCGCACGCTCACCGTGAACGGCGTGTCCAAGGCCTATTGCATGACCGGCTGGCGCATCGGCTATGCCGGGGGTCCGGCGCAGCTCATCAAGGCGATGTCGACCATCCAGTCGCAATCGACCTCGAATCCCTGCTCGATCGCGCAGTGGGCCTCGGTGGAAGCGTTGAACGGTCCGCAGGATTTCATCCCCGCGAACAACAAGGTGTTCAAGGAGCGCCGCGATCTCGTCGTCTCCATGCTCAACCAGGCGAACGGCATCGAGTGCCCGCGCCCCGAGGGTGCGTTCTACGTCTATCCGTCCTGCGCGGGCACGATCGGCAAGACCGCGCCGTCGGGCAAGGTGATCGGAAACGACGAGGTGTTCGTCACTGAGCTCCTCGAGAGCGAAGGCGTCGCGGTCGTGCAGGGCTCGGCCTTCGGCCTCGGTCCGGCCTTCCGCATCTCATACGCGACCAAGACCTCCGATCTCGAAGACGCCTGCAAACGCATCCAGCGCTTCTGCGGCAACCTGCGTTGAGCCGCCGAATGAATGAAACAAAAGGCCCGCTTTCAGGCGGGCCTTTTTTTTGAACCGCAGGCGATCTGGAACCACCAAGATTATTGTGGCATAGAGCATCGCGCGCCGCGTGTGCGGCGCACTCTCTGCTCGCATCACATCACAGCCGGAGACTTTCCATGCGCCGTTCACTCCTCCTCGCCGGGCTTGCCGCGTCTGGCCTCGTTGCGTCCGTCGCGGGTGCGAGCGCGCAGCAGCGGATGGTGCAGGTCGGCGTGCTCGAATGCCGCGGCGGCGCCAGCATCGGCTTCGTGGTTGGATCAGTGACCAACCTTGGCTGCGTGCTGCGGGCCGAGGGCTTGCCGGAGGATCGCTACGTCGCGACCATTCGCAAAGTCGGTCTCGATCTCGGCATCACCCAGGAGACGGCGCTGGCGTGGGGCGTGTTCGCGCCCGTCGACCGTCTCGGGCCTGGCGACCTCTCGGGCAACTATGCCGGCGCGCAAGGCAGTGCGTCGGTCGGCGTCGGCTTAGGGGGCAACGTGCTGGTCGGCGGCTCCAATAATTCGATCGCGCTCCAGCCGCTCAGCGTGCAGGGCCAGGTCGGACTCAACGTCGCCGCGGGCCTCGAAAGCCTGGAACTCCGCCCGGGTCGCTAACTCGCGGTCAATTGTAGTTGAGTCCACGCCAGCCGAGGAGCTCCGTACACCTCTCCCTGCTTGGGAGAGGTGCGACGTTCCGAGGCGCCGTGCCGGACCTGATCTCATCAATCGCTGAGACTTGATCTAACGGACGACGCACCGCAGCGACGTTTCGCGCTTGCCAAAATGGAGGGACCGGCAGAGCATCGACCTTTGCCGACCCAATCACGGGCCGAGCTCCACATGAAGGAGGCGGCGAATGGGACAAGACGTCAGAAGTCCCCGAGGTCCACGGTGCATTGCACTGGTGGGCCCTTTCCAAAGCGGTAAAACCACTCTTCTCGAAGCGATTTTGGCACGAACGGGCGCAATCCCGCGTGCCGGTAGCGTCGATGCCGGTACTTCGGTGGGCGACGCCACGGCAGAGGCCCGCCATCACAAGATGACCGTGGGCCTGACGGCTGCCACCACGAGTTTCATGGGCGACAGCTACACCTTCCTCGATTGTCCGGGTTCCGTTGAGTTCGCTCACGACATGCGCGCGGCGCTGCCCGCGGTCGACGCAGCGGTCGTTGTGTGCGAGGCGGACGAGAAGAAGCTGCCGCAGCTTCAGATCATCCTGCGCGAGCTGGAGGAGATGAAGATCCCGCGCTTTTTGTTCCTCAACAAGATCGATCGCGCCAATAAGCGCATTCGCGAGACGCTCGAGACGTTGCAACCGGCCTCCCGCGTGCCGCTGGTGCTGCGCCAGATTCCGATCTGGAGTGGCGAGCTGATCGAGGGCTTCGTCGATCTCGCGCTCGAGCGCGCCTTCGTCTATCGCGAGCACAAGGCCTCCGAGGTCATCGCGCTCGAAGGCGGCAATCTCGACCGCGAGAAGGAAGCCCGCTTCTCGATGCTGGAGAAGCTCGCTGATCACGACGATGCACTGATGGAGCAACTGCTCGAAGACATCCAGCCGCCGCGTGATGCCGTGTTCGACGATCTCTCGCGCGAACTCCGCGAAGGCCTGATCTGTCCGGTGCTGCTGGGCGCGGCGGCGCGCGAGAACGGCGTGCTGCGCCTGATGAAGGCGCTGCGCCATGAGGCGCCCGGCATTGCCGAGACCGCCAAGCGGCTTGGCGCGCCCGATACCAAGGATGCGCTCGGCTATGTCTTCAAGACACTGCATTCGCAGCATGGCGGAAAGCTGTCGCTGACGCGGTTGCTTGCCGGCCATCTCGACGACGGCGCCACGCTGCAATCCGCCTCGGGTGGCGCGGGACGCATCTCCGGCATTCTCGCCGTCAACGGCGCCTATGATACCAAGCGCCCGTCGGCGGAGGTCGGCGACACGATCGCTCTTGGCAAGCTTGATGCGATCAAGACCGGCGACACGGTCTCGACCGGCAAGACCCAACCGTCTCAGCTGATCGCGGTCGAGCCGACGCCGCCTGTGCTTGCGATCTCGGTCGCGGCTACCGACCGCAAGGATGACGTCAAGCTTGGCCAGGCGCTTGCGCGGCTGCACGAGGAAGATCCCTCGCTGATGGTCGTGCAGAACGCCCAAACCCATGACACCGTGCTGTGGGGGCAGGGCGAGATGCACTTGCGCGTCGCCAGCGAGCGGCTGCGTGACCGTTTCGGCGTCAACGTCAAGTCTCATCCGCCGGCGATCGGGTACCAGGAGACAATCCGCAAGCCGATCGTCCAGCGCGGCCGGCACAAGAAGCAGTCCGGTGGCCACGGCCAGTTCGGCGACGTCGTGCTCGACATCAAGCCGCTCGCGCGTGGAGAAGGGTTCAAGTTCGCCGAGAAGGTGGTCGGCGGTGCGGTGCCTCGCAACTACATCCCGGCGGTGGAGGAAGGCGTCGTCGACGGCTTGACGCGCGGCCCGCTCGGCTTCCCCGTCACCGACGTCGCGGTGACGCTGACCGATGGCTCCTTTCACAGCGTCGACTCCTCCGATCTCGCGTTTCGCACGGCGGCGCGGGTCGGGCTCAACGAAGGCCTGCCGCAATGCCAGCCGGTGCTCCTGGAGCCGATCCATGTCGTCGAGATCGTCTGTCCGACGGATGCCACCGCCAAGATCAACGCGATCCTGTCGGCGCGCCGCGGCCAGATCCTCGGCTTCGACACCCGCGACGGCTGGAGCGGCTGGGACTGCGTGCGTGCCATGATGCCGGAGGCCGAGATCGGCGAGCTGATCGTCGAGTTGCGTTCGGCGACCGCCGGCTCCGGCAGCTTCACCCGCCAGTTCGATCACATGGCCGAGGTGACGGGGCGCGCCGCCGATCAGATCATCGCCGCGCATCGCGACGCGGCGTGACGGTGGCATTGCGTTTGACGGCCGGCCCCCGGGCCGGCCGTCAGCGTTCCTCTTTGTAAATTATTGGAGTTAGTGACCCTTGCTGGGCGCAGGTTTGCCGCTGGCCGCCCGCGGGCGACGCTCGCGTGCTTGACAGCGCGGGCCGGACGCGAAATGGATCGCCGAGAAATTCCCGGGAGGGATCGTTGCGAACCTGCGCCATCGAGGAAAACCGTGTCTAAGACGCCCGTAGCCTGTCTGATCGGATGGCCGGCGGCGCATTCGCGCTCACCGCTGATCCACCGCTACTGGCTGCGTACGCTCGGCATCGAGGGCGGCTATGTGATCGAGGCGGTGCCTCCGGACGACTTGCGCGACTTCGTGCTCCGGCTGTCGTTGCACGGTTTCGTCGGTGCCAACGTTACGATCCCGCACAAGGAAGACGTGCTCGCGCTCTCGATACCGGATGCGCGCGCCAAGGCGGTCGGTGCTGCCAACACGCTGTGGCTCGCGGGAAGCGAGCTGCATTCGACCAACACGGACGTCGAAGGCTTCATCAACAATCTCGACGCCAGCGCACCGGGTTGGGATGCGGCCGAGGAGGCGCTGGTGCTGGGTGCCGGCGGCTCATCGCGCGCGGTCGTGTTCGGCCTGCTCGAACGTGGCGTCAGCCGCGTCCATCTGGCCAACCGCACCATTGCGCGGGCCGAGGCGCTTGCGACGGCGTTCGGTTCGCGCGTGCAGCCCCTGGCCTGGGACGCGATCGGTGACGTGCTGCCGCGGGCAAGGCTGCTCGTCAACACGACCTCCCTCGGCATGCGCGGCCAGCCGGCGCTCGAACTCGAGATCGCGCGCCTGCCGCAACAGGCGGTCGTTGCCGACCTCGTTTATGTTCCGCTGATCACGCCACTGCTTGCAACCGCGCAGGCGCGCGGGCTGAAGACCGCCGACGGGCTCGGCATGCTCTTGCACCAGGCGGTGCGCGGCTTCGAGCTGTGGTTCGGCAAGCGGCCGCAGGTGACGGCGGAGCTGCGCGCGCTGGTCGAAGCCGATCTCACAAAATCTTGAGAGAATAGGACGCGGCCGCCGGGGTCCTGTCCTAGTGGGACAATCGGAGACTTTTCATGCCTGTTCAACGTGCAACTTTCACACGTCCGCTCGTCGCTGTCGCGATGGTGGGCCTGTCCACGCTCTATGCCGTCGCGCAGCAGGCGCCGGTGCCGACGCGGGTGCGTGGAACGATCGAAAAAGTCGACGGCGACGTGCTTGCCGTCAAGTCGCGCAGCGGCGAGGACGTCAAGCTTCGTGTCGCATCCGACCTGCGGGTCGCGGGGATCACCAGGATCGCCCTTTCCGATATCAAGGTCGGCTCCTTCATCGGAGCGACCACGGTGCCGGGACAGGATGGTGGCCAGAACGCCGTCGAGGTCCATGTCTTTCCGGAAAGCATGCGCGGCACCGGCGAGGGCTCGCGCCCCTGGGACCTGAAGCCGAACTCCAGCATGACCAATGCGACGGTGGCCGAAAGCGTGGTCGGCAATGACGGCCACACACTGCTGGTCAAGTACAAGGACGGCGAGAAGAAGGTGTTCGTCTCCGCCGATACGCCTGTGGTCACCTACGTGCCCGGCGAGAAATCGGACCTCAAGGCTGGCGCCAAGATCATCGCCTTCGTCAAGCAGCTGCCGGACGGATCGTTCGAGGCCAGCCGGGTCAGCGTCGGCCGCGACGGCCTGACGCCGCCGATGTGAGGCGCTCCCCGTGCGCGGGTCGGTTTTTGTGATCGGAACAAAGCGCAGGAAAGCGGAATAGGCATCCAGGTCCGGGGTTGCGATGATTGACCGGCGCAACCGCCCTGGAGAGACAGGCCATGCAGGAACTGATCACCCGGAGGCCATGCAGGCGCGTGGCCTCGCTCGCTACCATTGCCATTCTGTCTTCTACCATTCTGTCGTCTACCATTCTGACTTCGATCGCATCGGCGCAGCAGGCGCCGACGGTGCGTATCCGCGGGACCATCGAGGCCGTCGATGGCAACATGCTCGGCATCAAGACCCGCGAAGGCAGTGACGTGAAGGTGCGCATGACCGACAACGTCGCCGTGTTCGCGGTCGTGAAGACCGCGCTGTCGGAGATCAAGGAGGGCTCTTATATCGGCGTCACCGGCATGCCCGAGCCCGACGGGTCGCAGCGGGCGATTGCCGTGCACATCTTCCCGGAGAACCAGCGCGGCGCGGCCGAAGGTTTTAGACCGTGGGATGCACGCGCCAACTCGACCATGACGAATGCGACCGTGGCCGAGACGGTCAAGGGCACCGACGGCCAGAATATCCTGCTCAAATACAAGGACGGCGAGAAGAAGATCGTGGTGCCGCCGGACACGCCGATCGTCACCTTCGTCGCCAGCGACAAGTCCGAGGTGAAGCCGGGCGCCAAGCTCATCATCTTCGGCGCGGCCAAGAAGGAGGACGGCTCGCTCGAAGCCAATCGCGTCAATGTCGGCCGCGACGGAGTGACGCCCCCGATGTGACGGCCGGCGTCACTTCCGGGGCGACACGGCTCGTCGTCCGGACCTGGGTTTCAGGGAGCCATCAAAGCGTTAGACCGATCCGAGCCCGGTCGACCGGTCGACCCCAGCAGGCTGCGGGTGCGCCGGTAGCCTGTTGAGCCCGGTCCATTTTGGTCGAAAGCCACCCTTCCTCCCGCGCGGGCCGTCGTATATCAGAGATTTGCCATCGAACCTGCCGATAATCCTCGGGAGCCAATTGCGATGGCGATGGTTATTTAATCCAAAGATCGCAATCTGACCTTAAGTCGATGCTGAGCGCATGCGACTATTCAACCGGGGTACGGCATGGCAAATCGATTGACGACGGCGCAATCCACTCGGGCGATGCGGCGTTGGCGGCCTGCCGGCCTTGTGACGATCGCGGCGATGGCCGTGCTGACGGCGCTGGCCACCGACGCCGCAGCGGCGAAGCAGGCGCGCCCCGCAGCCGAAGCGGTTGCGCCGCGCGCGGCGGGCGAGCCGATCATGGCGATCGTGTCGATCAAGAGCCAGCAAGTCACCTTCTACGACGCCGACGGCTGGATCCTGCGCGCACCGGTGTCGACCGGCACCACGGGACGCGAGACGCCGGCGGGTGTCTTCGCCGTCATCGAGAAGGACAAGGATCACCACTCGACCATGTATGACGATGCCTGGATGCCGAACATGCAGCGCATCACCTGGAACGGCATCGCGCTGCATGGCGGGCCGCTGCCCGGCTATGCGGCCTCACACGGCTGCGTGCGGATGCCCTATGGCTTTGCGGAGAATCTGTTCGACAAGACGAACATCGGGATGCGGGTGATCATCTCGCCGAACGACGCCGCACCAGTCGATTTCTCTCATCCGACGCTGTTCGTGCCTAAGAAGGAGGCCATTGCCGCGGCCCCGGCGCGGGCTGATACGCTTTCCCGCGAGGCGGAGGAGGCCACCGGGGCCGCCGACGAGACGAAGAAAGTCGCCACGACGACGGCACGCGAGGCCGCATCGCTCCCGGCATTGCTGCGCAATCTGGAACGGCTCAAGAAGAGCGCTGATGCCGAGCTCGCATACGCCGACAAGGTCCTCGCCGCCGCAAAGACCGATCAGGCGAGGGCCCGGGCCGAGGAGCTGAAGCAAAAAGCTGCCACCAAGGCTGCCGACGCGGCGACGCAGCTCGACAGCGCCAAAGCGAACGCGCAGCCGAAGCGCGACGCCGCCGCTGCCGCCAAAGACGCCGCCAAGGCGGCGGCGACCAGGAAGGCCGACGCCGTCAAGGCGGCGACCGAGGCGAAACTCGCGCTCGAACCGGTCTCGGTCTACATCAGCCGATCGACGCAGAAGCTCTACGTGCGGCGCAATACGCATAAGCCGGCGCCGGACGGCGGCGGCGAGGTCTTTGATACGAGCATCGAGGTTCCCGTTGCGATCCGCAATCCCGACAGGCCGCTCGGCACTCACATTTTCACGGCGATGGCGAAGAGCGATTCGGGCCTGCGCTGGAGTGTGGTCACGATCGACAGCGGCGACGACGCCAAGGACGCGCTCGACCGCATCACCATTCCGCAGGATGTGCTTGACCGTATCGCGCCGACCGCTGTGCCGCGGTCCTCGATCATCATCTCTGACGAGCCTCTGAGCAGCGAGACCAACTATCGCACCGAGTTCGTCGCGGTGCTGAACAACCAGCCCCAGGGCGGGTTTATTACGCGCAAGCCGACGGCCCCCATGGCCGTTGCGAGCGACGACGGTTGGGACAACAACGGCGGCTTCGGTTTCTTCTTCCAGCCGCGTGACCCGAACCTGCAACCCGTCAATCCGCGCCGGCGCGGCGGCGGCCAATACTGGCAGCCGCAACAGGGCTGGTGGTAAGACGCGCGCTACGTCGCGCGCGGGTCGTCCTTCGCAAGACCCTCATGGTGAGGAGCGCGGAGCGCGTCTCGAACCATGAAGGCCGAGATCTTACCCGCGGCCATCCTTCGAGACGCGCGTTCCGCGCTCCTCAGGATGAGGAAAAGAGTGCTTGTGACGCAGTAGGACTAGACCGCGATGATGTGGTCGTCGATCTCGTCCACCCTGTTGACGCCGCACAGGCCCATGGTCGTCAGCAGCTCCTTCTGAATGATGTCGATCGCCTTGGCGACGCCGGCCTGGCCGCCGGCGCCCAGCCCATACGCATAAGCGCGACCGATCATGCAGGATTTTGCACCGAGCGCGAGCGCGCGCATGACGTCCTGGCCGGAGCGGATGCCGCCGTCGAACATGATCTCCATCTTGTCGCCGACCGCATCCGCGATCTCAGGCAGCACCTCGATCGACGACGGCGCGCCGTCGAGCTGCCGGCCGCCATGGTTGGAGACGACCAGGGCTTGCGCGCCGGTCTTTGCGGCCTCCTCGGCATCCTCGACGTCGAGGATGCCTTTGATGATGAGCTTGCCCGGCCAGATGCTGCGGACCCACTCGACGTCCTTCCAGCTCAGCGATGTGTCGAACTGCGAGGCGGTCCATTCTGCGAGGCGATTGAGATCCTCGGTGTTCTTCACGTGGCCTGCGATGTTGCCGAAGGTGCGGCGCTTGCCGCGCAGCACGCCCGAGACCCAGGTCGGCTTGGTCGCGAAATCGACGAGTTTCGACAGCGACCACTCCGGCGGCACCGTCATGCCGTTCTTGATGTCGGCATGGCGCTGCCCGATCACCTGGAGATCGACGGTAAGCACCAGCGCGCTGCACTTGGCGGCAATCGCGCGCTGGATCAGGTCCTTGATGAAGCCGCGATCCTTCATCACGTAGAGCTGGAACCAGAACGGCTTCTCGACATTGGCGGCGATGTCCTCGATCGAGCAGATCGACATCGTCGACTGCGTGAACGGAATGCCCGCAGCTTGCGCTGCGCGGCAGGCGTGGATCTCGCCGTCGCCGTGCTGCATGCCGAGCAGCCCGACCGGCGCGAGAACGAGCGGCATCGTCGAGGGCTCGCCGAGGATCATGGTCGAGGTGTCGCGCTTGGAGACGTCGACCAGGATGCGCTGGCGAAACTTGATCTGCTGGAGATCGTCGCGATTGGCGCGCAGCGTTTCCTCGGCATAGGAGCCGCGGTCGCAATAGTCGAAGAACGCTTTCGGCACGCGCCGCTTGTGCAGCGCACGTAGGTCTTCAATGCAGGTGATATGCTTCATGACGTTCCCCGGCCCGTCCTTGCGTCGACGGATTTAGGGGTCATCTAGCATGGATGGGTGCTCAGCCAAATTGTTTGCGAAGAGGCCGCCATGACCAGACCGCGATCCGCGCCGAAATCCAGCGAGGCCGATGAGAAGCATCGCCTCGACGAGGCCCTCGAGGAAGGATTGGAGGAGACTTTTCCTGCCTCCGACCCCGTCAACGTCACTCAGCCCCCTCCGACCCGCGGCGACCAGCACGTAAAGCGTTCCGTTTAGGCACGGGTTCCAGCCTCGCAAGGCCTCTTGGGCAAGAGTTTCAGCGTTAACAACAGGTTATTGGGCTGGCGGCGGGCCGGGTTCCGTAACGATTCATTATATTTCTTGAAGCCAATTTAGCTGTGATGGCATTATAAGAACGCCAGCGAAATCAGGAATGGCGGAGCCGTGCATGGCATCCGCTAGTTGCATTGGGGAATCCTGGTTGCCGCGTGGGGGACTCATATGAGCCGCAAATATTTCGGGACCGACGGGATTCGAGGTCGCGCCAACGGACTGATCACACCGGAGCTCGCGCTCAAGGTCGGCCAGGCCGCCGGCCTTGCATTTCAGCGTGGTGACCATCGCCATCGGGTCGTGATCGGCAAGGACACGCGCCTGTCCGGCTACATGATCGAATATGCGATGGTCGCGGGCTTCACTTCCGTCGGCATGGACGTGCTGCTGGTCGGCCCGATGCCGACGCCGGCGGTCGCGATGCTGACCAAGTCGATGCGCGCTGATCTTGGCGTCATGATCTCGGCCTCGCACAATCTGTTCGAGGACAACGGCATCAAGCTGTTCGGTCCGCAGGGCTTCAAGCTGTCCGACGACGTCGAGAGGCAGATCGAGCAGTTGCTCGACGAATCCCTCGACAAGAAGCTTGCACAAAGTGCGAGCTTGGGCCGAGCCCGCCGCATCGACGGCGTGCATGATCGCTACATCGAATTCGCCAAGCGCACGCTGCCGCGCGATCTGTCGCTCGACGGGCTGCGCGTCGTGGTCGATTGCGCCAATGGCGCTGCCTACAGGGTGGTGCCGGAAGCGCTGTGGGAGTTGGGCGCCGACGTCGTGCCGATCGGCGTCGAGCCCGACGGCTTCAACATCAACAAGGAATGTGGCTCGACCTCGCCGGAAGCGCTGTCGAGGAAGGTGCGTGAGATGCGCGCCGACATCGGCATCGCGCTCGATGGTGACGCCGATCGCGTCATCCTGGTTGACGAGCGCGGCCACATCGTCGATGGCGACCAACTGCTCGCGGTGATCGCCCAGAGCTGGAAGGAAGACGGGAGGCTGTCGCGGCCCGGCATCGTCGCGACCGTGATGTCCAATCTCGGGCTCGAACGTTTCCTGAAAGGGCAGGGGCTTGATCTCGTGCGCACGCCGGTCGGCGACCGCTACGTGCTCGAGCAAATGCTGAGCGGCGGCTACAATCTTGGCGGCGAGCAATCCGGCCACATCATCCTGTCCGACTACGCCACCACCGGCGACGGCTTCGTTGCCGCCTTGCAGGTGCTGGCGGTGGTGCAGAAACTGCGGCGTCCGGTCTCCGAGGTCTGCCATCGCTTCGATCCGCTGCCGCAGATACTGAAGAACGTCCGCTACAAGAGCGGCAAGCCGCTCGACGACAGCGACGTCAAGTCGGCGATCTCCGACGGCGAGAAGCGGCTCAACGGCCACGGCCGGCTGCTGATCCGCTCCTCGGGCACCGAGCCCGTGATCCGCGTGATGGGCGAGGGCGAGGACCGCATCCTGGTCGAGGAAGTCGTCGACACGATCGTCTCCGCGCTCGGACAGGCTGCGGCTTAGGCGCAGCTCCCTTCCTCCTCCCCTTGTAGGAGAAGGTGGCGCGTAAGTATCGTAGGGTGGGCAAAGCGAAGCGTGCCCACCGCTTCATTTCATTCGAGGATAGATGGTGGGCACGGCGCAAGTGCGCCTTTGCCCACCCTACGATTCCGGACTCGCGGACAGAGTCAAACCCACGCATCCCAGCCATGGGCGATTGGCGGTGGTTCGGCCGCCGTCAGCATCGTACCTGTGAGATCGCGGCAATCTGCCGCGCAGGGGTTGCTGTATTGAACAAGCCTGTCGTCGTCTCTGATAAAACGTTGACCGAGCCGGTCGTCGTGACCGATGTCGCGCCCGTCGCGAAGATCACGAGCGCAGGGCCGGCCTATGTCGTGCTCGCCGGCATCAGCTTCTCGCATTTTCTCAACGACACCATGCAGTCGTTGATCGCGTCGGTGTATCCGATCCTGAAGGACACCTACGCACTCGACTTCGCGCAGATCGGCATGATCACGCTGGCCTTTCAGTTCACGGCCTCGCTGCTCCAGCCGGTAGTCGGGCATTACACCGACAAGAAGGCGCAGCCTTACTCGCTCTCGATCGGCATGGCCTCGACCTTCTTCGGCCTGTTGCTGCTCAGCGCCGCGCATCAGTATCTCATCATCCTGGTTGCGGCCGCGATGGTTGGCCTCGGCTCGGCGGTGTTTCACCCGGAGTCGGCGCGCATCGCGCGGCTTGCCTCCGGCGGCCGCTACGGCTTTGCGCAGTCGGTGTTTCAACTCGGCGGCAGTTTCGGCACGTCGATGGGCCCGGTGCTGGCGGCGCTGATCGTGGTGCCGTTCGGGCAGGGCAGCATCGCCTGGTTCTCCTCGATCGCGTTTCTCGCGATTCTCATCCTCTGGCGCATCGGCCGCTGGTACGCGCCGCAGATCACGACGAAGAAGGAGAAGCCGATCCATGCGCATCCGGACGCGCCGAGCTCGCGGCGCGTCGCGGTCGCGCTTCTGGTGCTGGTGGCGCTCCTGTTCTCCAAGCAGCTCTACGTCTCGAGCCTGTCGAGCTACTACATCTTCTACCTGATCGACCGCTTCGGCGTGTCGACGCAGGCAGCGCAGATGTACCTCTTCATCTTCCTGGCAGCGAACGCGGTCGGCGCGTTCCTCGGCGGTCCGCTCGGGGATCGCTTCGGCCGCAAGATCGTGATCTGGATCTCGATCGTCGGCGCGCTGCCGTTCACGCTGGCGCTGCCCTATGCCGGGCTCTCCGCGAGCGCCGTGCTCACAGTGTTCATCGGGCTGATTATCTCCTCGACGACGTCCTCGATCATCGTGTTCGCGCAGGAGCTGGTGCCGCACCGCTTCGGGATGATCTCGGGCGTGTTCTTCGGCGTGGCCTTCGGAATCGGTGGCCTTGGCGCGGCCGTGCTCGGCAAGCTCGCCGACCACACCTCGATCGAGTTCGTCTATCAGATCTGCGCCTACCTGCCGGCGATCGGCCTGCTGGCTGTGTTCCTGCCAAAACTGCCGCAGCACGCGCGTTAATTCGACGTCTCGCAGGCCGCGGCACCTTCATACATCGTTAGTAATTGCTGCGCGCAGGCGCCGCAGTTTTGCAACGCTCTGGTCGCACGCGCGTGTGCGGTGAGAAAAAATCAACCTTAAAAATTAGGGTTAAGTGGCGCTTAAGCATTTAGTGCCATCGTCCGCCCGTGAGTTTCAGAAAGTGAGGCGTCCTTGTTTGCCTCACCGGCCAAAAGGACGAAGCCAATGCGTAGCGTTAAGTCTCTCCTTGCCGCGGGTGCGGCAACCTTGATCTCGTCGGTGGCGTTCGCCGCCGATATGCCGATTGCCGCGCCGCCCATGTACGCGCCGGCTCCGCCCGCAGACTTCGGCGGCTGGTATCTGCGCGGCGATATCGGCTTCAGCAACCAGCGCGTTGACCGGTTGAACAATGTGCTCGATGCCACCACGACTTCGTCGGTGCAGAACCTCAGCTTCAACAACGCAGGAATCTTCGGGCTAGGCGCCGGCTACCGGTTCAACAACTGGTTCCGTGCCGACGTGACCGGTGAATATCGGGGCAATTCGCAGTTCTTCGGCACCGACCGCATCACTTATCCCGGCGGCGTCGGCACCGACACCTATCACGCGACGAAGAACGAATGGGTGGTTATGGCCAACGCCTATGTCGATCTCGGTACCTGGTGGTGCATCACGCCGTTCGTCGGTGCCGGCATCGGCACGGCGCGGGTTGCGATCAACGGCTTTACCGATCAGAGCATCGCAAACAACGGCGCCGGTGCGGTGCCCGGTCTCGCATTTGGTGATAACGTTGCGAAGTGGAACTTTGCCTGGGCGGCGCATGCCGGTCTCGCCTACAAGGTTTCTCCGGCCTTCACGGTTGAGCTTGCCTATCGCTACCTCGACATGGGCGATGGTCTGACCGGCGACCTCAAGACATTCGACGGCACCAACAACGTCTTCAATCCGACGACGTTCAAGCACCTCACGTCGCACGACCTGAAACTCGGCGTGCGCTGGAATCTCGACAGCCCGCCGGTCTACGCGCCGCCACCGCTGGTCACCAAGGGCTGATCGGCCACTCGATCGCTTAAGACTTCTTAACGGCGCGGGAGGATCCCGCGCCGTTTTGCTTTGCGTAAAATTCATGGCCTGATCGTGTCGAAATCGCGCAACGCAACCATTGGTTAAGGTTAACGGGCCATGATCATCCGCAACAAGAGTTCGATGGAGCGTTGCGATGCGTGGGCTTTGGTTTGTGGCGGCGATATTGGGGTCGGTCTCTGCCGCACACGCGGCCGACATGCCGGATCTCCCTGTCCTGCGCGGCACGCTCACCGATGGCTTGAGCAGGACGACGCACACCTGGGACGGTTGGTACGCCGGCGGCCAGTTCGGCTTTGCCATCTCCGAAATGGACTTCAGCCACGCCCCGAAATCAATGACGGACTTCATGCTGCGCAACAGCGTGCTGCAGGATTCTGTCGGGGGATGGTCGCTGTTGCCCAAGAACCATGTTCAGTCGACGGGCTTCGGCGCCTTTGTCGGCCGGGACTGGCAGTTTTACGACGCAGTATTGGGTCTAGAGGCCAACTATAGCTACATGAACAACATGGCCTCGACGGCAAGCGATTCGATGGAGCGGTTGATCGTCAATCCCGACGGCGAAAGCCCGCCCACGGGCCATACGCATTCCTACGACACGTTGCTCGCAGGCGGCGCAAGTTTGCAGCTTAAGGATTACGTGACTCTGCGCGGCCGCGTCGGATGGGCAGGCGGAGACTTCATGCCTTATGCATTCGGCGGCCTCGCGATCGGACGGGCCGAAGTCTCGCGATTTGCGACTGTCTCCTACGTCCTATGGGACGACTATGACGTGACGGCGGGCGGTGTCACGACACACTACCACCAGCAGATCGGTACGGGCTCGATGACCCAAACCGAGCAGCGCACAAACTCCTTCATCTACGGTTGGACCGCTGGTCTGGGACTAGAGTATATGCTCTGGGATTGCGTGTTCCTGCGCGGCGAATGGGAGCATGTCGGGTTCTCGCCGGCCAAGAACATCTCCGTCAACCTGAACAATTTCCGTCTCGGCGCCGGCTACAAGTTCTGAGCGCAGCGCATAGCACCGGTTGACAGGACCGCTCTGCCCTGATGCTTTGTCGCTGCAATTGGAGCAGCGGCGATGAAGATCTACGGCGACACGAA
Source organism: Bradyrhizobium sp. UFLA05-112 (assembly GCF_053572325.1). Taxonomy (NCBI): domain Bacteria; kingdom Pseudomonadati; phylum Pseudomonadota; class Alphaproteobacteria; order Hyphomicrobiales; family Nitrobacteraceae; genus Bradyrhizobium; species Bradyrhizobium sp. UFLA05-112. The sequence continues at coordinate 53,904 of NZ_JBANBK010000007.1, forward strand.
CTCCGGCAATTGCCTGAAGGTGAAGTGGGTCTGCGACAGGCTCAAGCTGCCGTATCAGTGGGTCGAGATCGACACGCGCAAGGGCGAAACGCGCACGCCGCAATTCCTGGAGATGAACGGTGCCGGCCAGGTGCCGACCGTCGCGTTCGACGACGGCCGCACGCTGGCGCAGTCCAATGCCATCATCCGCTATCTTGCCCGCGAAAGCGATCTCATTCCGCGCGATGCCTTTGCCGCAGCCAAGATGGACGAATGGCTGTTCTGGGAGCAGTACAGCCACGAGCCCTATGTCGCGGTGTGCCGTTTCCAGATGGTCTATCTCGGCAAGGACGTCTCCGAGCTCGACCCGGAGAAGATCAAGCGCGGCTATGCGGCGCTTGACCGCATGGAGCAGCATCTCGTCACCAGCCGCTGTTTCGTCGGCGAGTCGACCTCGCTCGCCGACATATCGCTGCTGGCCTATACCCGTCTCGCCCATGAAGGCGGTTTTGATCTCGGCCGCCATGTTGCGATCCGGCGGTGGATTGCGGAGACCGAGAGCTGTCTTGGTCTTCCGCCGGCACGCTGAGCTCGGAGCCCGTCATGACCGCCGATATCATCTCGATCCGCCGCGCTCGCCGCGAAGACGTTGCCGCTGTTGTCGCGATGCTCGCCGACGATCATCTCGGCCGCGCACGCGAGCGCCTGGAGGAGCCGCTGCCCGAGTCCTATTTCAGGGCGTTCGATGCGGTCGACAAAAATCCCGGTCTGAGGCTCGTGGTCGCGGTGGACGGCACGGGCAGGGTGGTCGGCTGCCTGCAGCTCGCCATCCTGCCGGGCCTGAGCTCGCAAGGCGGTTCGCGTGGCCTCCTGGAAGACGTGCGCGTCGCCTCGGACTGCCGCAGCCGCGGCATCGGCGAGCAGCTCGTGCAATGGGCGGTGGCGGAGGCGCGCGCGAAGGGATGTAACCTGGTCGAGCTGTTGACGCATCAGAGCCGCGCCGATGCGCAACGCTTCTATAAGCGGCTCGGATTCACCGCGAGCCACGTCGGCATGACTGTCCGTTTTTGACGCACCTTCCGCGCGGCCGTTGCATCGTCTGCAAAATCTGCCTGCACATCCGTTTCGGTTAAGGGCTGATAAACTACCGGGCGTTCGTTCATGTTCGTCGGGGAACGATCGGTGCTAGGTTGCGTCTTGACACCGGGCTCGGTCGGTTCGGGGATTTCAATGACAAGCTATTCATTGATCAAGGTCGGCAACGACTACGTTGTGCAGGCCGACGACAAATGCATTTTAAAAGTCGCCAGCCGGCGCCGAGCGGCGCAGCTGATCAGCGAGGCGACGGGCTTGCTGAATGCCGTGGAAGCTCCTGAGAAGACGACGGAAACGGCATCACTCCACCGTGAGACGCCTAAACTTCCTTGACGATTCTGTCTGTTTCCCGTATTAGCCGCGGCGGGACACCTCCCCCCAACGGGAGGCTTACTATCTGGAAGGGTAGATCATGACTGCAGCGAAGCCCGCTTCGCGGCCCCTCGTGCCGCATTTCTCCTCCGGCCCCTGTGCCAAGCGCCCCGGCTGGACCGCCCAAAATCTCAAAGACGCAGCTCTCGGCCGTTCGCATCGTGCGAAGATCGGCAAGACCAAGCTCAAGCTCGCGATCGATCTGACGCGCGAAGTGCTCGAAGTGCCGGCCGATTATCGCATCGGCATCGTTCCGGCCTCCGATACTGGCGCGGTCGAGATGGCGCTGTGGTCGCTGCTCGGCGCACGCCCCGTCACCACGCTCGCGTGGGAATCGTTCGGCGAAGGCTGGGTCAGCGACATCGTCAAGGAATTGAAGCTCAAGGACGTCACCAAGCTCAATGCGGCTTATGGTGAGATCCCGGATCTTTCCAAGGTCGATCCGAACAGCGACGTCGTCTTCACCTGGAACGGTACCACCTCTGGAGTGCGCGTGCCGAACGCCGACTGGATCAGCGCGACTCGCGAAGGCCTGACCATCTGCGACGCCACCTCGGCCGCGTTCGCGCAGCCGCTCGATTGGTCCAAGCTCGACGTCGTCACCTTCTCCTGGCAGAAGGCGCTCGGCGGCGAGGCGGCGCATGGCATGCTGATCCTCTCGCCCCGCGCGGTGGAACGTCTCGAGACCTACAAGCCGGCTTGGCCGTTGCCGAAGATTTTCCGCATGACGAAGGGCGGCAAGATCAATGAAGGCATTTTCGTCGGCGAGACCATCAACACGCCGTCGATGCTCTGCGTCGAGGACTATCTTGACGCGTTGAACTGGGCCAAGTCGATCGGCGGCCTGAAGCCGCTGATCGCGCGTGCCGACGCCAACACCAAGGTGCTCGCCGACTGGAAGGCGAGGACGCCCTGGATCGACTTCCTGGCGAAAGACGCTTCGATCCGCTCCAACACCTCGGTGTGCCTGAAGTTCACCGATCCCGCGATCACCTCGCTCTCGTCCGACGCGCAGGCCGAGTTCTGCAAGAAGCTCGTCGCACTGGTCGAGAAGGAAAATGCGGGCTTCGACTTCGCGTATTATCGCGACGCGCCCGTGGGTCTGCGCATCTGGTGTGGCGCCACGGTGGAAGCGAAGGACGTCGAGCTCCTGACCCAGTGGATCGACTGGGCCTTTGCCGAGACCAAGGCCGCGCTGCCCAAGGCAGCGTAAACGCCTCGGCCCAATCATTGTCATGGCCGGATTTGATCCGGCCATCCATCGATCAAGAGAGATGGACCCGCGGGTAAGCCTGCGGGCGACACTCCGTAAATGCAGCTCGCACCACGGAACATTCCCATGACCAAACCGAAAGTTCTCATTTCCGACGCGCTCTCGCCCGCCGCCGTGCAGATCTTCAAGGATCGCGGCGTCGAGGTCGACTTCCAGCCCAACCTCGGCAAGGACAAGGACAAGCTGGCCGAGATCATCGGCAATTATGACGGCCTTGCGATCCGTTCGGCGACGAAAGCGACCGCCAAGATCATCGAGAAGGCGACCAACCTGAAGGTGATCGGCCGCGCCGGCATCGGCGTCGACAACGTCGAGATCCCGGCGGCCACCGCCAAGGGCATCATCGTGATGAACACGCCGTTCGGCAATTCCATCACGACCGCCGAACACGCCATCACCCTGATGCTGGCGCTGGCGCGCGAAATTCCGCAGGCTGACGCCTCCACCCAGTCCGGCAAGTGGGAGAAGAATCGCTTCATGGGCGTCGAGATCACCGGCAAGGTGTTAGGGGTGGTCGGCTGCGGCAATATCGGCTCGATCGTCTGCGACCGCGCGCTCGGCCTGCGCATGAAGGTCGTGGCCTTCGATCCCTTCCTGTCGCCGGAGCGCGCCAAGGACATCGGTGTCGAGAAGGTCGATCTCGATGACCTGCTCAAGCGCGCCGACTTCATCACCCTGCATACCCCGCTCACCGAGAAGACCAAGAACATCATCGACGCGGCCGCGATCGCCAAGATGAAGAAGGGCGTACGCCTGATCAACTGCGCCCGCGGCGGTCTGGTCGACGAGCAGGCGGTGGTGGATGCGCTGAATGCCAAGCACATTGCCGGCGCTGCCTTCGACGTCTTCATCGAGGAGCCCGCGACCTCGAACGTGCTGTTCGGGCATCCCAACGTGATCTGCACGCCGCATCTTGGTGCCTCCACGACCGAGGCGCAGGAGAACGTGGCGCTTCAGGTCGCTGAGCAGATGTCGGACTATCTGTTGTCAGGCGCGATCTCCAACGCCATCAACTTCCCCTCGATCACCGCCGAAGAAGCGCCGAAGCTGAAGCCCTTCATCGCGCTTGCCGAGAAGCTCGGTTCCTTCGCCGGCCAGCTCACCGAGACCGGCATCTCGAAGGTCACGATCACCTATGAGGGCCATGTTGCCGAGATGAAGATCAAGGCTCTGACCTCCGCCGTGCTGTCCGGCCTGCTGCGGCCGATGCTGGGCGAGGTCAATGTGGTGTCCGCTCCTGTCGTCGCCAAGGAGCGCGGCATGGTGGTGGATGAAGTGACCCGCGCCGCGCAGAGTGACTATGAAAGCCTGATCAGCGTGACGGTCGCGACGGAGCGCCAGGAGCGCTCGGTCTCCGGCACCGTCTATCACGACGGCAAGCCGCGGCTGGTCGACATCAAGGGCATCCGCGTCGATGCCGAGTTCGGTAAGTCGATGATCTACGTCACCAACGAGGACAAGCCGGGATTCATCGGCAAGTTCGCAAGCCTTTTGGGCGATGCCAAGATCAACATCGCCACCTTCCATCTCGGCCGTGTCGAGCAGGGTGGCGATGCCATCGCGCTCGTCGAGGTCGACGGTGCGGTGCCGGCGGAGCTGCTCGCCAAGGTGCAGGCGCTCCCGCAGGTCAAGCAGGCGAAGGCGCTGACGTTCTGACGATCACACCGGCGTCATGGCCGGGCATAGCCGTCCGAAGGACGGCGTGGCTTGCGCTCGCCTATGCCTGGCCATCCACGCGCCTCCATGCGTGCGGAAGGACGTGGGTGCCCGGGACAAGCCCGGGCATGACGAGTGTGGAGACAGTTCAGGCACGAAGATATTCCGATCTACGGAACAGACGCCGCCTCGCTTGCGAGTGCGGCGTTTTTCTTGGCACGCGCTGCCCTTTATTTCCCCGCGACCTTCGAAGTTTGTGTACCAATTGACCAACCAAGTCGTCCGACCAGGGAGAAAACAATGCGTGAAGCCGTCATCGTTTCCTATGCGCGCACGGGGCTGGCGAAGTCCGCTCGCGGCGGGTTCAACATCACTCCGCCGATGTCTCTCGCGGCCCACGCCATCCATCATGCGGTCGATCGTGCCGGCGTGGAGAAGGACTATGTCGAGGATTGCTATCTCGGCAATTGCGCCCACGGCGCTCCGAACATCGGCCGTCAGTCCGCGCTTCTCGCCGGTCTGCCGAAGACGACCGCCGGCGTCTCGGTGAACCGATTCTGCTCGTCGGGACTGCAGACCATCGCAATGGCCGCCAACTCGATCCGCTCCGATGGCGCCGACTGCATTGTCGCCGGCGGTGTCGAGAGCATCTCGATTCCTGGCGGCGGCTCGCCAAAGGAATCGATCGATCCGGAACTCTTGAAGGTTGCGCCCGACATCTTCATGGCGATGATCGACACTGCCGATATCGTCGCCGAGCGCTACAAGCTCAGCCGCGAATATCAGGACGAGTTCTCGCTGGAATCGCAGCGCCGCATGGCGGCCGCCCAGCAGGCGAACAAGTTCAAGGACGAGATCGTTCCGATGAAGACCAGGATGAAGGTGGTCGACAAGCAGACCAAGGCCGAGTCGATCGTCGATTACGTCGTCGATCGCGACGAGTGCAACCGGCCGGAGACCACGATGGAAGGTCTCGCCAAGCTCGAGCCGGTCAAGGGCCCCGGCAAGTTCGTGACCGCCGGCAACGCCAGCCAGCTCTCCGACGGAGCTGCGGCCGTGGTGCTGATGGAAGCCAAGGACGCGGAGAAGCGTGGGCTTCAGCCGCTGGGCCGCTTCGTTGCCTGGGCGACCGCCGGCTGCGAGCCGGACGAGATGGGCATTGGCCCGGTCTTCGCGATCCCGAAGCTGTTGAAGCGCACCGGCCTGAAGATCGACGACATCGATCTCTGGGAGCTCAACGAAGCCTTCGCCAGCCAGTGCCTGTATTGCCGCGACAAGCTCGGCATCGATCCCGCCAAGTACAACGTCAACGGCGGCTCGATCGCGATCGGTCATCCCTTTGGCATGACCGGCGCGCGTCTCACTGGTCACCTCTTGCAGGAAGGTCACCGCCGCAAGGCGAAGTGGGGCGTGGTGACCATGTGCATCGGCGGTGGCCAGGGCGGCGCCGGCCTGTTCGAGATCTATTAGCTAAGCAGACACCGCGGCACGCGACGACGAAGGCATGACGCTCCCGGGCGCCGTGCCTTTTTCATGCATCGCTGGCCGCACGCCCTTGCGCCAGTCGGTGATGGAGCAGCCGAAGCGGTGGCGGAACCAGCGCGCCATGGCGCTCTGCGCGGAAAAGCCGAGCTGCTCGGCGATCGCAGAGAGCGGCCGGCCGGGTTCTTCGATCAGCTGGGTGACGAGTTCGGCGCGCTGCGTGTCGAGGATCTCGGAAAAAGTGGTGCCGCATTCGGCAAGATGCCGATGGATGGTGCGGCGGGTGCAGGCCAGATGCTCGGCCACGCGCTCGACCGTGCATTCGCCACTCGAGAGCAGCGAGCGCACGACTTCGTCGACCTTCTCGTCCCAGCTCGCAGGCCGCGCATCGAGAGCCTCGATACGCTTGCGCAGATAGCTCGCGACCAGGGGATGCGCGCTGGGGATTCGGCGCTCCATGTCGTGGGCCGATAGCAGCAGCGCGTTGGCTGCGGCATTGAAGGTCACCGGGCAGCCGAAGAATTCGCGATAGCGCTTGCGGTCGCGGGGCGGCGGATAGTGGAGGTGAACCTCCAGCGGCCGCCAGTCGCTGCCGAACAGCGACTGGATGATGCGGTGGACGCTGCCGAGCGCCATGTCGATGGACTGGCGCGGCGCACGCGGACGCCGTCCGCGCAAATGCATCGTGATGGTCACGATCTTCTTGTCGCGCGTGACGTCGAGCCGCATGCCATCGTGGTGGATATGGATGAAACGCGACAGCGCCTGGATTGCATCACCAATGGTGGCCTGCTCGCGAACGATGAGCCCGACCGGCCCGAGATTGGTCAGGCCGCCGAGCTCGGCGAGGCGCAAGCCGAAATCTTCGGCACCGGAGGCTTCCGCCGATGTTTCAAGCAGGCGGCGAAGACCCGCGACGGCGATGCGAACGTCGGGCTTTTCAAGGCAGGCCAGCGGAAGCCTGACCTTGCGCATCATCTGCTTAGGATCGAGGCCCAACGACCGGGCGACCTCGGGATAGTAGGTAAGGCCTGCGCTGCGAATGAGATCGGTCATGCGAACCGCTCCTGCCAGCCATTCCCGCAGTTGTCCCGAAATGTAAAATTTCTGTCCCAATCAGTCAAATCCCGGAACCAGGCTGAACATACATATCGAAAACCGAAGCACCGGCGTGGATGCCGGTTCATGACGGCGCGGCAAGGCGATGCAGCCTCGACGCCGTCTCGGCCCTTTTGACCAAGACATTGCTGAGCAGGATGATGCCGGGAAACACGCTTTCCAAGGGTGAGGTATTCGTCATCGATACTGACGCGTCCTTCCGCGAACAACTTTCTATGGCGCTCGAGCAGCAGGCCTATGAGGTCATCTGCTTTGCCGATGGTGCGTCTCTCTTGTTGGAGGCGAAGGTGCGCATGCCGGCCTGTGTTCTGCTTGAGATGCAGGCGCCGGATCAATCCGGCCTCGACGTCCTGAAGCGACTGCGCGCGGAAAATTGCATGGCGCCGGTCCTGGTGACGTCTGCCAATGGCAGCATCGCCATGGCGGTCGATGCCATCAAGAGCGGTGCGTTCGATTTCATCGAGAAGCCGTTCGAGAGTCATGAGATTGTCGGCCGGATCGATGCCGCCATCGATGAATTCGCCCAGCCGGATGCGAACCGGCAGCGCTGGCTTGCCGGTTGCGAGCCACTCACGGGGCGCGAAAGCGAGGTGCTGCAGCACCTTGCGGCCGGTTACACCAACAAAGAGATCGCTCGGGCGATGCGCCTGAGCGCGCGGACGGTTGAGGGCTACCGCGCCAGCATTCTGAGAAAGGCCGGCGCGAAGAACGTCACGGATATGCTCCGCCGGATCTACGGCCAAGGGTGAATCAAGCGTGAACCAAGGCTGAACCGGAGCTGTGCGCTGACGCGGCCAGATGACGCGTTCCGCGGCCATGGGGCGGCCGCGGTGCCGCCGCACGGAAACCCCAATCGAACCGGTTCCTTACCTGCTGCGTCTCACCACGATGGCGAGGCGTTTTTCGCCGCATCCGGCTGGCGATGTGGCGACATTGGCAGGAGGGAAATTCATGCGAACGATCGCGAAGAGTCTGGCGACGACGAGCCTGGTCCTGGTCACGTCGGCGATTGCGCTGCCGTCATGGGCGGCCGATCTGGATGCGACGTCGGCCATCGATGCCGTCACGGTCTACCCGGACGGCGCGAGCGTCACCCGCGTCGTCACGCTGGACCTGCCGTCGGGTGACTCGACGCTGGTCGCAAAGGATTTCCCGCTCGGCCTCGACACGTCCTCCTTGCGGGTTGAGGGCGAGGCGGGTGCAAAGCTCACCATCGGCACGATCGACGCGCGGCCGCCACGCCTAGCACCTCCGGTCAATCTGCCGGAACTCGACAAGCGCATCGAGACCTTGAAGGACGAGCGCGCGGATTTGCAGGGCGCGATCGATGCCGCCAATGCCCGACGCAAGTTTGCCGAACGCTTTGCCGAGGCCTCTCCCGCCGGCATCGGCGAGAAGGGCGAGGCCCGGCCGATGACCGAGTGGCGCGCGGCCTTCTCCGCGGTTGCCGAGGAAATCGCCACTGCCGATACCGCGATCCGCGATGCCATGCGAAAGCAGCGTGAGATCGATCGCCAGATCGCCCAGCTCGAAGCCGATCGCGCGGCCAAGCCGCCGAGCAAGCTGGAGGTGCGGGCCGAAATCGCCTCCGCAGCCGCGACGAAGGCGACGCTGCGGGTGACCTACAACGTGCGCAATGCGCGCTGGGCGCCGCTCTACGACGCCCGCCTCGACACTGGCGCCAGGGACCACAAGCCGCAACTCGAACTGGTACGCCGCGCGGAAATTACCCAGTCGACCGGCGAGGACTGGTCGAATGTCAGCCTCGGAGTCTCCACCGTTCGAGTCAGCCGCGGCGGCAGCGCGCCGGAGCTGAATTCGCTGGTCGTCCGCTATCCGCAGCTTCCGAAGCCGCTGGCCTTGGGAGGGCGGTCCGACGTGGCGATGCCTGCGCCGGACATGACGCGGCAGGCGCAGTCGCCGGCAATGGCCAAGGCCATAGAGGCCCCGGAGCCCCGCGAGCGTGCGGATGAGCAGCAGGCCAATGCCGAGATCGGCGATTTCCAGGCCGTCTACCAGATCGCGGGCCGCGTCAGCCTTGGGGCCAACGAAGGCGCCAAGAGCCTGCTCATCTCCACCATGACGGTCACGCCGGACCTCGCCATCCGCGCCGCGCCGGTGGTGGATCCGACCGCCTATCTCGAGGCCTCGTTCAAGCTCTCCGACGACACCAATCTTTTGCCCGGCAAGGTCGCGATCTTCCGCGACGGCGTGTTCGTCGGCCGCAGCAAGTTCTCCACCGCCGCGCGGACGGAGGCGATCCGCCTCGGCTTCGGCGCCGACGACAAGATCAAGATCGAGCGCGCGGTGATTCGGCAGAACGAGGGCACGGCGGGCGTGATCTCTTCGTCAAAGACCGACGCGCGCTCGTTCCGGACCGTCGTGCGCAACGGTCACGATTTCCCAATCCGCATCGCGATCGAGGATCAGCTCCCGGTCAGCGAGAACGAGGACATCGCGGTCGAGATGCTGTCCGCGACCACGCCGCCCACGTCGACCAATCTGCGCGACAAGCGCGGTGTGCTGGAATGGGCGTTCGACGCCAAGCCCGGCGAGGTGAAGGAGATCAAGTTCGGCTGGCGCGTGCGCTGGCCCAAGGACAAGGGCATCGTCATGGTGCCGGCGGGCTGAGGCGTTCTTAACCTCGCCCCGCACTCTCTGTTTGTCATGCCCTGGCTTGACACGGGCATCCAGTACGCCGCGGCTTCTCGATTCAAGCTCAGGCGTCTCTGGAATACTGGATCGCCCGGTCAAGCCGGGCGATGACAGCTTGGGTGTGGAGATGGCAAACCTCACTTCGCCTTCAGGAACTCGCCGACCTCGAGCAGCACGAACTCGTCGTCATCGGCCTTGTTCGGCTCGCGGCTGGAGGAGAACGGCAAATTGTTGTCGTTGCCGACGATGATATGCGTCTCGTCCACGCGATCGACATTCTCGATGGTGAAGAACGGGAAGGTGAGGACGCCGTCATTGAGCGGCTTCCGCGCCTTCTTTTCGGGATCCTTGATCTTCATCAGGTCGATATAGCCGATCTTGCGCACGGGCTTGCCGACATTGGCATCCGAGAGCTCGATCTTGTAGACGCGCTTGAACTTCGCGACGTCGGGGAAGCAGTTCTCGCCGCGCACGCCTTGCGGGCAGGCCTTGTCGGCGGTGCCTTCGCCATTGTCGCGTTCGATGACGAGACCGCTGGCCGGGTCGATCATGTTGAAGTCGCCGATGGCGTTGCCGTTCTGCTCGAATACATATTGCCAGTAGCGGCCGGTGAACTTCTCCGCGCCGACGTCGAATTCGAGGATGCGCGAGGCTTCCTTGCCGTCGACCTTCTCCCAATCCTTCTTCTCGGCGTCCCACAGCGGGCCTTCCAGCAGGCCGTAGAGGAACTTGCCGTCCTTCGACGACGCAAAGCCCTCGAAGCCCTTGGAGCGGCGCAGATTGACGTTGGTGTAGCTCGCGCCCGGCGCACCAGGGGATTGCACCGCCCAGTGGTCCGGCGAGCGCACCGGCTTGCCGTCAGCGATCGTCTCGAACACGCCAAGGATCTTGCCGGTCTTGTCGGCCTTCAGGATGTAGGGGCCGAACTCGTCACCGATCCAGAAGGTGTCGCCAATGATCTGGAAGCCTTCGGTGTCGAAGTCGGAGCCGGTGAGATAGCGCTTCTCGGTGTCCTCATGCACGATGCGGAAGGGCACCTTTTTGTCGGGATCGTGCAAAAACACCGTTTCCTGCCGCTCGATCTTGCCGCTGGTCCAGTCGATCTTGTAGTGGTTCAGGTACAGCATCGAGTCCGTCGAGTTGTAGCGCGAGCCCATGCCATTGTCGGTGATGACCCAGAAGGTGCCGTCGCCCATCGACTTGATGCCGGAATGGCCCTGGAGCGGCTGGCCTTTGAACGGCAGCGACACGCCGGTCGAACGCTCGGCGGACTTGCCCATGACGGTACCGAGCGCGTCGACGCGCTTGCCGGTGGTGTATTTGCCTGACGTTTTGAGGTCGGCGGGCGCGTCAGTCGGCGCATCGATGAAGGACTCGGCCGGCATCACTGCGTGGGCAGTCAGCGTCGCCGGGAATTCGCCCTCGTTTTGGGCAAGCGCGGCACCCGCGGTGAAAATGATCGTTGCGACGGAGGCAAGAAAGGTCGCGCGCATATGCGTCTCCTGTTAACGGACGCACGCCTTATGCGGACCACATATTGCAGTTTTGTGAAGCCGGGCAAAACCCCGCAGGCGCGGTTTACTCTTTTACCGCGCCGGTGAGCGAGGATACGTAGTAATCCACAAACAGTGAATAGAAGATCGCAACCGGCAGCGAGCCGAGCAGCGATCCCGCCATCAGCGCTCCCCATTGATAGACGTCGCCGGTGACGAGCTCGGTCAGGATCGCAACCGGCACCGTCTTGTTGGCGCCGCTCTGGATGAAGGCGAGCGCATAGATGAACTCGTTCCAGGACAGGGTGAAGGAGAAGATGCCGGCCGAGATCAGGCCGGGCACCGCTAGCGGCAGCGTGATCCGTCGCAGGATCTGCAGTCGCGTCGCGCCGTCGACCAGCGCGCATTCCTCGAGCTCGTAGGGGATCGACTTGAAATAGCCGATCAGGAGCCAGGTGCAGAACGGCACCAGGAAAGTCGGATAGACCAGGATCAGGGCAAGGGGGCTGTCGAACAGGCCGAACTGCACCACGACGGTTGCGAGCGGAATGAACAGGATCGACGGCGGCACCAGATAGGCGAGGTAGATGCCGAGGCCGACATAGGGGCTGCCGCGAAAGCGCAGGCGCTCGATCGCATAGGCCGCCAGCGTGCTCGCGAATAGCGACAGCGTGGTCGCGCCGATCGCGACGAACATCGTCGTCTTCAGCCAGCGCGGATAGGCCGTGTCGAACAGGAGGTGCTTGATGTGGGCCAGCGTCGGCGAGGTGATCCAGAACGGATTGTGCGCCTTGTAGTTCATCAGCTCGGCGTTCGGCTTGAACGCGGTGATGGCCATCCAGTAGAACGGAAACAGCAGGATCAGCACGAAGCAGCCGAGCGGCAGATAGATCATCATCACCCGCCGCGCGCGGGAATCCCAGGCCATCGTATCGGGCGTTGCGTTGGCAATGGCGGACGGGTGGGCGACAGCGTCAGTCATTGGCCTCTCCCTGCTGCCATTTGCGCCGCGCCAGGCCAAAATAGGAAAACAGCGTCGCGAACACCAGGAACGGGATCATCGAGACCGCGATTGCCGCGCCTTCGCCGAGCTCGCCGCCGGCGATGCCGCGCTGGAAGGCCAGCGTCGCCAGCAAATGCGTCGAGTTCACGGGGCCACCGCGTGTGATGGCGTAGACGAGCTGGAAGTCGGTGAAAGTGAAGATGATCGAGAAGGTCATGACGATGGCGAGGATCGGCATCATCATCGGGAAGGTGATGTAGCGGAAGCGCTGCCAGGCGCTGGCGCCATCGAGCATCGCGGCCTCATAGAGCGCGGGCGAGATGGTCTGCAAGCCCGCAAGCAGCGAAATCGCGACGAAGGGAATGCCGCGCCAGATGTTGGCTGCGATCAGCGAGAAGCGCGCCGGCCAGGGCGTGCCGAGGAAGTCGATGTTGGTGGTGCGCCAATGCAGCACGTCGACCAGCAGATACGAGATGATCGAAAATTGCGGATCGTAGATCCACCAGAAGGCGAGTGCGGAGAGCACCGTCGGCACGATCCAGGGCAGCAGCACGATTGCGCGTAGCACGCTCTTGAACGGGAAGTGATTGTTGAGCAGCAGCGCCAGCCAGAAGCCAAGCGCGAATTTCCCGAACGTCGCGACGGCCGTGTAGAAGATACTGTAGAACACGGCGCCCCACCACAGGGGATCGGTGAGCAGATACTGGAAATTCTCAAGACCGACGAAGACGCCGCGCCGGCCGATCGTGGTGTCGGTGAAGGCGAGCCAGATGCCCAGACCCAGCGGATAGGTGAGGAAGACCGCAAGCAGCCCGATCGCCGGTGCGAGACACATCACGATCAGGAACGGTTTGTAGTCGAACAGGCGCACGAGCCGTGATTGCTGCCGGTGGGCAAGCGCGGCGGAGGGCAGTGTGGTCACGGACATTGGCTGACTGTCCTCTCTCGAACTGTCACCACACCGTCATTGCGAGCGAAGCGAAGCAATCCAGTCTGGCTCCCCGGATGCAGTCTGGATTGCTTCGTCGCTTCGCTCCTCGCAATGACGGTCTTGCTACCTGCGGAAATACCGCTTCGCCCGGCGCTCGGCTTCCGCAGCAGCTTGCTCCGGTGTCGCGGCATCGGTTGCGACCGAGGCGAACATCTGCACCAGCACGTAATCGGCACGGATTGCGCCGGTCGCGGTCGAGATCGGGCCCTCGTAACCGTCCCAGTACCGGTTCGACATCGTGTCCTTGAAGATCTTCAGCTTCGGATCGCCGGACCACACCGCGGACTCCGCGTAATTGGCGAGCGGCTGCGCCCAGTAGCCGCTGTTGGCGATCAGCCAGGGGTCGTACTGCTCCTTCTCCATCATGAATTGCAGGAACGCCTTCGCCGCGTTCGGATACGGGCTGTGCTTGAACACCATCGCGTTCAGCGTCAGGCCGCCCATGGGCGATGACTTGGCGACCCCCTTCGGCAGGAACTGATGTTCCGTGTCCTCGGCGATCTTCGCGGTCGCCGTGTCGTTCTTCAGCGAGAAGTACAGTGAAATGCCGTTCGCCGTCAGCGAGATTTCCTCGGACGAATAGGCACGGTTGTTGCTGACGTCGTTCCAGGACGCCGTGCCTGCGATGAACGTCGGAAAGAGCTGCTTCACATATTTCAACGCTTCCACGGTCGCCTTGCTGTTGATCGTGAGATTGCCGTCGGCGTCGAGCAGTGATCCGCCGAACGACCACAGCATCCAGCTTGCGAAACCGTTGCCGTCGCCGACGGCATTGCCGAGCGCGAACCCGGCCGGCTTGCCCGCCTTGTGGAGCTTTTGGCAAAGATCGAGGAAGCCGGCGTGATCGTCCGGCACCTTGTCGAAGCCGGCGGCCTGGATGATCGACTTGCGATAGACCAAGGGGCCGCCAGTCGCGCCGAACGGCAGGCCGATCCAGTTGTTGCTCTTGGCTCGCTTGCCGTACTTCTCCGCCAGGAACAGCCAGCCACCGTAGCGCTTGCCGAGATATTCGGCGACGTCGGACAACTCGATCAGCTTGTCGACATAGATGTGCGGGGCGTCGGAAAAGCCGATGATGATGTCGGGGCCGGCGCCGGAGTTGGCGGTGACCGCGGTCTGCTGGTTGATGTCCTCCCAGCCGACAAAATCGACCTTGACTTCGACGCCGGTCGCCTCGGTGAAACGTCTTGCGTTGGCACGGAACACGTCCTCATCCGGCTGCACGAAGCGCACCGGCCGCAGCATGCGCAAGCTTGCGCCCTTCTCGATCGGCAGCGACGGCGCTGCGACGTCGGCAGCCTTGATGCTGGATGGCGTTTGCGCTGCAGCGCCGGCGGCTGCAAACGCCGCAACGGACAGCCCAAGCCCGAGGGCATCACGACGGGTGATGTCATTCCTCATCAGTTCCTCCCTTTTTGTCCCTTCCCGGCGTTGATCGCCGGTGAAGGGTCTTCCATGTGGCTTATTCTTTCACGCGAACCGGTCTCCATTCATCCGAAGGTGCATCGCAGGCTTAGCTGTTCGGACCGCGATCCATGCTGAAGGGTTGCCAGCGTCGCAGCGCCGTGTTCTGCAGCACCGACGGATTGACGCAGCTTACCGGCCACATCCCCTGAAGCACCAGTGACAATTCGTAGCCCACGCGCCGCTTGCGCGCTTCGTCAAACCGTGCCGAAGCCGATGCAACGTGCGCGGTCAGGGTCACGTTCTCCATGCCGAGCAGTGGGTTGTTGTGCGACGGCGGTTCCTTCTCCAGCACGTCGAGCGCGGCATGCGCGATCCAGCCTTCCTGCAGGGCCTTGATCAGGCTCTGCTCGTCCACGGTGGCGCCGCGCCCGGTGTTGATGAAGATCGAGCCCTTCTTCATTTGCCGGAAATGCTTCTCGGTCAGCATGTGGTGGACCTCCGGCCGGGCCGGCGCGTGCATCGAGACGAAGTCCGATTGCGCCAGCACCTCGTTCAGCGTCGCCGGCATCACGCCGTGATCGTACATCAGCGTTTCCTGGATGAAGGGATCAAAGGCCATCATCCGCAGGCCGAAGGGTGCGGCGCGCTTGGCAACCGCGCGTGCGACGCGGCCGAAGGAGATGAAGCCGAGCGTCTGGCCCATCAGCCGCGGAATTTTCAACAGCGCCGGCCGGCCTTCGGCCCAACGCCCCTCGCGCACCATCCGGTCCTGCTCGACCAGGCGGCGGAAGCCCGCAAGCAGCAGCATCATGGCGTGGTCGGCGACCTCCTCGATGAAGGTATCGGGGATGTTGGTCACGGGAATGCCGCGGGCAGTTGCTGCCTTTACGTCGACGCTGTCGACGCCGACGGAGCCGAGCGTGATCGCCTTGCAGTTTTCCAGCGCGTCGATGATGGCTTTGGTGATCGGGATGCCCTTGGCGTAGATCGCATCGGCGTTGCGGGCTGCGGCGATGAACTCGGCCTCGTTGGCCGGCGCCTCGACGATCTCCGCATCGATCGGATCGAGCGCCTCCCGCTCGAGGGAATAGTCGCTTCCCGCCACCGTGAAGCTCGCGCCCTTCGGCGTCACCACCCTGAATTTCGGCATTTCCTGCTCCGATTTGGTTTGTCGGTTCTTGTTGTCTGATCCGGCCTTGGCGCCGGGTCCTTGCGTCTTTTACGCGAAATCGAGCTTGGCGCGTACAATCGTCGGTTGTCGAAAGCTGCGGCGTTTGCGGGTTTTTGGCCTCCTCTGCGGACTTCTACGGAGGCATCGTAACAAGTTGCTAATGGGTCCCACACTAAAAGTTGATTCAAATTCGATCGATCCACCCGCGTGCCGTTTCCTCTTGTCCGCCGGAGCCGCCTCGTGAAGTTGAGCAATCTGAAGATCGCCCCCAAGCTCGGCATTGTTGTCGGCGTCACCCTGTTGGGGCTCTGCATCTCCGGGGTTCTGGCCGGATATCTGATGAAGCGCGATATGGTGAGCGCGCGCATCGACCAGACCAAGGCGATCGTCGACATGGCCCGCAACTATGCTGCCGCGTTGATGAAGCGAGTGAATGCCGGAGAGATGACCAGGGATGCCGCATTGGCGGAACTCCGCCGTTACGGCAATGCGATGACCTACGACAAGGGCTCTGGCTACCTGTTTGGCACGACCTCTGACGGCATCACGCAGCTTGCGCCTGATCCCAAGCAGGTCGGCACCAATCGCATGGAGGTCGAGACCAACGGCCGCAAGCTGTCGAAAGAGTTGATGGACGGCGTCAAGGCCAATGGCGAGATCCTGCTCTTCTACGAATACGTGAAGCCTGGCCAGGAGAAACCGATCCGCAAGCTCGGCTATGCCGTCGCCGTTCCCGGCTTCGACATGTATCTCGGGACCGGCGCCTACCTCGACGACATCGATGAGAAGATGGGCCCGGTCTACTGGTTGCTCGGGCTCTCTATGCTCGGCATCGTCATTGTCGCCGGCAGCGTTGCCTGGCTGCTCGGCCGTAGCATCAGCCTGCCGCTGAACAGGCTCGGTACGCGCATGAGCGAACTCGCGGACGGCAAGCTCGAGGGCGATATCCCCGGCGTCGGTCGTGGCGACGAGGTCGGTGCGATGGCCTCGACCGTTCAGATATTCAAGGACAATGCGATCCGCATCCGCGATCTCGAGAAGACCGAGGCGCTTGCAAAGGAAAGCGCCGCTACAGAACGTCGCAGCGCGATGGAAGGCATTGCCAGCGATTTCGAGCGCAGCGTGAACGGTATCGTGCGTTCGGTTTCTTCGGCTGCTGCCGGCATGCAGACCACGGCGCGGTCGATGACCGCGACCGCGAGCGATGCCAGCGCGCGCGCGGCCACCGTCGGCGCCGCCTCGCAAAGGGCATCCGGCAATGTCGGCACGGTTGCGGCCGCCGCCGAAGAGCTGTCGAGCTCGGTCACCGAGATCTCGCGTCAGGTGACGCGCTCCACCGAGGTCGCGAGCAGGGCGGTCAGCGATGCCGAGCGTACCAACACCACCGTGCAGGTGCTGTCCTCCGGTGCCGAGAAGATCGGCGAGGTCGTCAAGCTCATCCACTCGATCGCGGCGCAGACCAATCTGCTCGCGCTCAACGCGACCATCGAGGCGGCGCGCGCCGGCGAATCCGGTCGCGGCTTCGCGGTCGTCGCCTCCGAGGTCAAGGCGCTCGCCAACCAGACCGCGAAGGCGACCGAGGAAATCTCCGCCCAGGTCGCGGCGATGCAGACCTCGACCAGCGACGCGGTCGCCGCGATCGCCGGCATCACCCAGACGATCGCCGAGATGAGCGAGATCACCGCAGGAATTTCCGCGTCGATCGAGCAGCAGGGCGAGGCGACGCGCGAGATCGCCCGCAACATCCAGTCGGTCGCAGCCGGCTCCAGCGAAATCAACGCCCATATCGGCAGCGTGACCTCGGCGGCCGAGGCGACGGGTACCGCAGCCTCCGACGTGCTGTCGAACGCACGCGAGCTCGACAACCAGTCCGGCGCACTGCGAAGCGCCGTCGATGGCTTCCTCGCCAAGGTGCGGGCGGCGTAACATCCGCGATGAATTCGTAGGGTGGGCAAAGGCGCGTGAGCGCCGTGCCCACCTTTTCTTTTGAAGTCGTGGTGACTCTGCGGTGGGCACGCTTCGCTTTGCCCACCCTACGGCGCCGCCACGCGTGGCAGCTCTAGCACTGCTGTCATGCCCTCGCGAAGGCGGGGCATCCAGTACGCCGCGGCTTCTCGGTTCAAGCTGCGCTGCCTCTGGAATACTGGATCGCCCGCTTTCGCTTTCGCGGGCGATGACAGCCTCCTAGGTGGCCCCTTACTGCTTGGCGCGCTCGCGCCAGCAGCGCAGAATCATTGCGACGCCGAGCCCTGCCGCGATGCGATCACGACGCCGGCGAGCACCAGCGCGTAGCCGACGAGATGGAAAAGTTGCAGCCGCTCGCCGAGCAGGAGGATCGCCATCGCCGAGCCGAACACCGGCACCAGATGAAAGAACGGTGCGGCCCGGTTCGGTCCGATCAGCGCCACGCCGCGGTTGAAGAAGAGATAGGCAAGGGTCGAGGGGAAAATCAGGATGTAGGCCAATGTCGCTAGCGTCGTTGCGTCGGGCTTCAAGACGTTGCCCGCGGAAAATTCCCACACCGCGGCCGGCAGCAGCATCATCGCCCCGCAGCAGGTGGTGAAGGAGAGGAAGGAGAGTTGATGGATTTTTGGCCGGCGCGGGATGAAGGCGGAATAGAGCCCGAACGCCACCAGCGAGGAGGCGAACATGATGTCGCCCCGGTTGAAGCTGATGCCGGCAAGCGCTGCGAGATCGCCACGCAGGATGATGATGAGGACGCCGAGCAGCGAGATCGCGATGCCGGCGAATTGCGCAGCCGTCAGGCGGACGCCGAACAGCACCAGCGACCATAGTGCCACGAACAAAGGTCCGGCCGACTGGATCAGCAGCGCGTTCAGCGCCTCGGTATATTGCAGGGCCCAGAACGAGATCGCGTTGTTGAAGGCGAAGCCGACCAGCGACAGGAACAGCATCAGCGGCAGATGCGCGCGCAATGCCTTCCAGTCGCGCCTCAGATACGGCCACGAAAACGGCAACAGGATGAGGAAGACCCCGAACCAGCGGATCGTGGTCAGCGTGAGCGGCGGCACATGCGCGCCGACATGGCGTGCGAGCACGATGTTGCCGGCCCAGAACAGCGAGCTCAGGCTCAGGAGCAGATAGGGTTGGTTGTCGAGCCAGCCGGCCGGATTCGAGGCCGGTGGCGCGGGCGAAGCGATCGTCATTGGTTTTCGTGAGGAAGCTTGCGCCGGATCGCGGCTGCGCCACAAGTCCCACCGCCGCAATGCTACAATGCAACGGAGATCAGGCAGGCTGCTTTGACGGTCAATATGTTGAACATCGGCGCGCGATCTCATCGTTTCCGCTTACAAGGGGGAGAACGGATGGGTGCGGCGCGCTCGGATGAATGCGCCATTCAGGTCGCCTGCTTGCGCGAGGCGACGAACACGCCCGACAGTACCAGCGCAAAGCCGACGAAATGGAAGGCCTGCGGCAACTCACCGAGAAAGATCATCGCCATGATCGAGCCGAACACCGGCACAACATGGAAGAACGGCGCGGCGCGGTTGGCGCCAATCAGCGCGACACCGCGGTTGAAGCAGAGATAGGCAAGCGTCGAGGGAAACACCGCAACATAGACCAGCGTCAGAACGTTCGGCAGATCGAGCTTCATCACCGGGCGGGCCGATAACTCCCAGATCTCCAGCGGAACGAGGCACGCCGCGCCGCAGCCGAAGGTGAAGGCGAGGAACGACAGGCCGTGGATCGCTGGCCGCTTCAGGGTCAGCACCGAGTAGAGCGCGAAGATCACCAGCGCGACCATGAAGATCAAATCGCCCTTGTTGAACTCGATGTTGGAGAGCGTGGTGAAATCGCCGTGCAAGAGGATGGTCAGCACACCGCAAAGCGAGAGCAGCACGCCGAACGCCTGCGCCGCGGTCAGCCGGACGCCCAGGATGATCAGCGACCACAGCGCGACGATCAGCGGCGCGGCCGATTGCAGGAGCAGCGTGTTCAGCGCCTGGGTATGTTCGAGCGCCCAATATTGCAGCGTGTTGAAGGCGCCGATGCCGGTGATCGACAGCACGATCATCAGGTAGAGCTTGCTGCGGATTGCCGGCCAGTCCTTGATCAGATGCTTCCAGGCGAATGGCAGCACCAGCAGGAACGCGAAGGACCAGCGCAGGAAGGACAGTGTCACCGGCGGGATGTGGCCAGCGGCGAGCCGCCCGACGACGGCATTGCCGGCCCAGCACAGCGCGGTGATGCTGAGCAGGAGATAAGGCTGGTTGGCGATCCATTGCTGCCCCGGTGCGGCAAGGCGCGTGGTCTGGTCGGCGGCGGACATCGTGATTGTTATGGCCCCGGTTCATGCACCGAGCCGCCCAGCCCGGCGGCGGCCGGGCCGGCTCAAACCCGGCGTGTCCACAGACACGGAAATCGGCCTGATATCAATGGCGCGCGACGCATCGCGTCCATGCGCCCGTCCAATGCGACGGGAACCCTGTCTTCAAGTCTTCTGCTTGGTGCGGATCGCAAGCGGCTTCAACAACTCGGCACAGCCGAGATAGACGACGACCAGGGCCGCGATGCCGGCCAGCATCAGCGGCGGCGGAGCGACGAAGCCGAACCAGGCGCCGACCGGCGTAAGCGGCACGATCATCGCGACCATGAGGGCGATCAACGAGGAGACCGACAGCACGGGATCGGGCCAGTTATGCCAGGGACGTCCATTGGTGCGGATGATGAAGATCACGAGAATCTGCGTCGCCATGGATTCGACGAACCAGGCGGTGCGGAATTCGTCCGGCGTGGCGTTGAACAGGAACAGCAGGGCGCCAAAGGTCAGGAAATCGAACACCGACGACAGCGGTCCCATGATCGCGGCGAAGCGCACGAGGCGCGACATGCTCCATACCTGCGGCTGGGCGGTTGCCTGCGCCGAGACGCGGTCGAAGGGGATGCCGAGCTCGGAGAGATCGTAGAGCAGGTTGTTGAGCAGGATCTGCGTCGGCAGCATCGGCAGGAATGGCAGCGCGATGGAGGCGATCGCCATCGACAGCATGTTGCCGAAATTCGAGCTCGCGCCCATGCGGACATATTTGAGAATGTTTGCGAAGGTGCGCCGGCCCTCCTCGACGCCATCGGCGACGACTTCGAGATCCGAGGCAAGGAGGATCATGTCGGCTGCGGCCTGCGCCACGCCGGTGGCGCCTTCGACCGAGAGTCCTATATCGGCGACCTTCAGCGCCGGTGCGTCGTTGATGCCGTCGCCGAGGAAGCCGACGACTTCGCCGCCTGTTTGCAGCGCCTTCACGATGCGCGACTTCTGGTCCGGCGCGAGCCGCCCGAAGGCGTCGGCGGATTGCACCCGAACCGCCAGCGCCTCGTCGCCGAGTTCGGCGATATCAGGCCCTGAGAGCACGCGCTCGGCGTTCAGCCCGACGAGGCCCGCGAGCCGCTTCACCACCACGGGATCATCGCCCGAGAGGATCTTGAGCTTGATGCCTCCGGCGGCGAGCCGGGCGATCGCGGCCGCAGCGGTCGGCTTTGGCGGGTCGGCGAAGGCGCAAAAGCCTTCGAAGGTGAGATCGATCTCATCATCGGTCTCGACCTCGCGCATCGCGCCTGTCCACCGGCGCGAGGCAATGGCGACGGTGCGCAGGCCCTCGGTCGCGAGCTGACGCACGCGCGCCATTGCCGCCGCACGTGTGTCGTCGTCGGTCGTGCAGAGTTCGAGCACGGCCTCCGGCGCGCCCTTGACGATCAGCATGGCGCCTTCGGGGCCGTTCGCCAGCACCGATCCCAACCGCCGCGAGAAATCGAACGCCTGGCGGCCCGCGAGTGTCCAGCCCTGCGTGGCGCCGGCGCAGCCTGCGACCAGCGCCGCATCGAGCGAGCCGCGGTCGCCGCCGAGCGCGGCCGCGATGGCGCCGAGCCTTGCAGCGCGCGCATCTTCCTTGCCGCTGGCGTCGAGACTCTGCGCAAGCGTGATCTCGGCCGAAGTCAGCGTGCCTGTCTTGTCGGTGCACAGGACCGTCATGGCGCCGAGATCGTGGATCGCCGCGAGGCGTTTGACGATCACCTTGCGGCGGGCCATGCGTAGCGCACCGCGCGACAGAGTCACCGTGGTGATCATCGGCAGCAGCTCCGGCGTCAGCCCGACCGCGAGCGCCACCGCAAACAGCAGCGAGTCCAGCACCGGGCGGCCGAACACCACGCGGATGGTCAGCACGACCAGCACCAGCGCCAGCGTCGCGCGCGCGATGACGAGGCCGAATTCGCGCAAGTCGCGCTCGAACGGCGAGGGCGCCCGCGCTTCCGCAAGTGCGGAGGCCGCAGCGCCGAACACCGTGTCGCGGCCGGTGCGCACCGCGAGTGCGATCGCCTCGCCGGTCTGCGCCACCGCGCCGCGGAACAGCGCATTGGACGTGTCGTCCGGGACATCGGCGGCGCCGGCGCGCTTCTGCACGGGGTAGGGCTCGCCGGTGAGCGCCGCTTCGCCGGCGGTGAACGCCGTGCTCTCGAGGATCAGCGCGTCCGCCGGAATGATGTCGCCGGCGCGGATGCGCAGGATGTCGCCGGGCACCACCTGTTCGACGTCGATCTGGCAGAACGTGCCATCGCGCTTGACCTCGGCCTTCAGCGCCACCGAACGGCGCAGGATTTCGGCGGCCCGGACCGCATGTCCTTCCTGGACGGTGTCGAGCCCGATCGACAGCGTCAGGATCAGGACGATGATGAGTCCGCCGATGTCGTCCCCCGTCAGCATCGAGATGATGCCGGCGACCAGCAGGATCAGCGACAAGGGCTCGAAGAGCCGCCGCAGGATCGCGCGCAACGCGCCCTCGATCCGCGGCGGCGCGTCGCTGTTCCGGCCGAAGCGGCTGAGCCGCTCGGTGGCATCACGCGTGGTCAGTCCCTGCAAGCCGCATCCGAGCTGCCCGGCGAGCGCGTCGGCTGAAAGGCACCAGAACTGGCTGGCCTGGTTTCCCGAGGGTTCGGTCACGGCATGTCCGAAAAGGGTCTTGCGGCCCGCAGAAGGTAAAGGGTGGAGGTGACAGCCATCCCTTAGGCAACCCGGCGAACGAGGTGGTTGATGCGTATCAAATCCACGGTTCCAAAGGTTGCCTGCGCGGTCCCGAACCTTTCCGGATTTTAAGGGTATATCAAAGGCTTGGATCGCGCGTTAGGCCTCGAAAAGGCCCCGTTCTTGCTTGCCTAGAGAGGCCGCTTCCGTTATCCGGTTGGCTGCCTCGCATGCGAGCGGCCCCGGCCGTGGATTGGGCTGGGCGCCGGCATGATCCCGGAAAAGTGGGTACCGGTTTTCCGCTAGGATCATGCCACTTAAAGACATCTGCATAGGGAATACCCGCGAATGGCCAATGTTGTCGTCGTCGGCGCCCAGTGGGGCGACGAGGGAAAGGGCAAGATCGTCGACTGGTTGTCGGAGCAGGCCGACATCGTCGTCCGTTTCCAGGGCGGCCATAACGCCGGCCATACGCTGGTCATCAATGGCGAGACCTACAAGCTCGCGCTGTTGCCCTCCGGCGTGCTGCGCGACCAGAAGCTGTCGGTGATCGGCAATGGCGTGGTGTTCGACCCGCAGGCCTTCCTCGACGAGGTCACCAAGCTCAGGTCGCAGGGCGTCGCAGTCAGTCCGGACAATCTGCGCGTCGCCGAGAACGTCACCCTGATCCTGCCGCTGCATCGTGAGCTCGATGCGCTTCGCGAATCCTCCAATGCAGCGACCGCGATCGGCACCACTCGCCGCGGCATCGGCCCCGCCTATGAGGACAAGGTCGGCCGCCGTGCCATCCGCCTCATGGACCTCGCCGATCTCGACACGCTGCCGCACAAGATCGATCGACTCCTTGCTCACCACAATGCATTGCGCCGCGGTCTCAATCTGCCGGAGTTCGACGGCAAGGTTATCCTTGCCGAGCTCAGCGCGCTGGCGCCGCAGTTATTGCCCTATGCCGAGACGGTGTGGCGGCTGCTCGACATCAAGCGGCGCGAAGGCAAGCGCATGCTGTTCGAGGGTGCGCAGGGCGCGCTGCTCGACGTCGACCATGGCACCTATCCGTACGTCACCTCGTCCAACACCGTGGCGGCGCAGGCCGCGACCGGCGCTGGCCTCGGGCCCGGCGCGGTCGGCTATGTGCTGGGTCTGTGCAAGGCCTACACGACCCGCGTCGGCCAGGGGCCGTTCCCGACCGAGCAGGACAACGAGATTGGCCGCAAGATCGGCGAGCGTGGCCGCGAGTTCGGCACCAACACCGGCCGTCCGCGCCGCTGCGGCTGGTTCGACGCCGTGCTGGTCCGCCAGGCGGTCAGGACCTGCGGCATCAACGGGCTGGCGCTGACCAAGCTCGACATCCTCGACGGTTTCGATTCGATCGAGGTCTGCACCGGCTATCGGCTGGATGGCAAGGAGATCGACCATTTCCCGGCCGGCGAGGGCGCGCAGGCCCGGGTCGAGCCGATCTACGAGACCATCGAAGGCTGGAAGGAGCCGACCGCGAACGCCCGCTCCTGGGCGGATTTGCCGGCTCAGGCCATCAAATATGTGCGCCGGATCGAGGAACTGGTGGGCTGTCCGGTCGCGCTTCTTTCCACGAGCCCCGAACGTGAAGATACTATTCTGGTACAAAACCCGTTTGAGGCTTAACGATATCTTACCGGGACAGGCGCATAGTTGAGTTGAAATGGCTGATTACTATCCGCTGATCGCCCGCGCTATTGCCGCCCTGGATCCTAACGCTCCCGGCGAAAGCCGCCGCGCGCTCTATGAACGGGCGCGCACGGCGCTGATCGCGCAGCTCCGCAGCGTGCAGCCGCCGCTCTCCGAATCCGAGATCACCCGCGAACGGTTGTCGCTCGAAGAGGCCGTCCGCAAGGTCGAATCGGAAGCCGCCCAGCGCGCCCGCGAGGCCGCGCGTCCCGGCGGAGGCTCCCGCACCGGCAGCGGCAGTGGCAGTGGCGATGCCTTCCGCCGGGCCAGCGCCCGCGCCACCGAAGGCACTCCGCCGGCCGCGCCGCCTTCGGCCTCGTCGCCGGCCCCGCGCGCCGCGCGTCCCCCCGCGCCGCCGCCGTCGCGCAACGACCGACCTCCGCTTGTTGGGGACGAGCTCGGGGACCGCGACGCCCAGCGTCAGGCCCGTCCTTCTCGTCCGCAGGCACCGCCTCCGCCGCCAATGCCGGAGCCGCCGGCAGCGCGCGATCGTTCCGCCTCGCGCCGTCCGCCTGAAGGCGCCCCACCGCCGCCGTCACTGCCGCCGCAGGCGCCGGGCGTCCGCGGCTTTCGCGACATCACCGCGGATGCCGACGACCTGGGCCGCGCCGCGGCGCAAGCCAACCGCGCGGCGCGCCGGACCTACGCCAACGTGCCGTCGCCCTCGCCTGAGTTCGACCGGCTCGAGCCGAATCTGGAGAACCGCGGCGGCGAACCGCCGGACGCCCCGTATTCCTATGACGAGTCGATCGAGGAGGCTGAGCGCTATGCGCCCCGGCCGGCGGCACCGCGCCCGCACATCCCCGTCCTCGACCGCGACACCAAGAAGCGCCGCTCCGGCTCCGCCTTCCCGTTCAAGAGCGCGATCGCCGTCGGCATCGTGCTGATCCTGGTCGGCGCCGGCATCCTCTGGGGCAAGCAGGCGTTGCAGACCGTGAGCGGTCTGTTCAAGCCGTCCCAGACGCAGGTCGTGGAGGCGCCGAAGGATGCGTCGCAGCCGGCGCCAAAGCCGAAGATTCCGGATCGCGTCGGCCAGCCCTCGTCGACCGAGCAGCCGGCCGCGCCGGTGGCGCAGAAGGTCGTGCTCTATGACGAGGATCCGTCCGATCCCAAGGGCAAGCAATATGTCGGCTCCGTGGTCTGGCGGACCGAGCCGATCAAGGCCTCGGGCAACCAGAAGGCTGACGTCGCCGTGCGCGCCGACATCGAAATCCCCGACCGCAAGTTCAAGATGACGATGTCGTTCCGCAGGAACACCGATTCATCGCTGCCGGCGAGCCACACCGCGGAACTGACCTTCATCCTGCCGCCGGACTTCCCCGGTGGAGGTGTCGCCAACGTGCCTGGCATCCTGATGAAATCGAACGAGCAGGCACGCGGCACGCCGCTCGCGGGCCTCGCCGTCAAGGTCACCGACGGCTTCTTCCTGGTCGGGCTTTCCAACGTCGATGCCGACCGCGCGCGCAACGTCCAGCTCCTGAAGGAGCGCTCCTGGTTCGACGTGCCGTTGGTCTACACCAACCAGCGCCGCGCCATCATCGCCATCGAGAAAGGCGCTCCCGGTGAGCGCGCCTTCAACGACGCGTTCGCGGCGTGGGGAGAGTAGGTCTCCCATCCCTGCCGCCGTCATTCCGGGATGCGCGAGAAGCGCGCAGGTCCTGAAATTCATTTGGCAGCGCGTTGAATGGTGAGATGGATTCCGGGTTCGCGACTTTCGTCGCGCCTGTGAACGACGACATCAGTGTGTGGTTCCACCCACCTCGATCACGCCGACCTTGTTGACGAGACTGTTGGCCATCACCGGGTTGCCGTTGCGGTCGATGTCCATGTTGCGGACGATGTCGCCGCCGCCGGGGATCGCCCAGCTCTGGAATTTTTCGCTTTGGGGATCGAAGCGGACGATGGTGTTGGGTTTGGCAGCAGACTCGCTGTACCAGATCGCGCCCTTGGTGAAGACGATGCCGTAGGGCTGTGACTTTGGCCCGCTCGGTGAAGCCCATTCCTTCACCGAGCCCGTCGCCGGATCGAGCCGGCCGAGAAAGCCGCGAGCGAAATCGACATACCAGATCGCATCGTCGGAACCGACGGCGAGGCGGCGCGGCCGGGCGGCTGCATCCGGCAGCAGGTACTCGCGGATCTCCATGGTCTTCGAATCGATGGTCGCGATCTTCGGCGCGCCGAACTCGACGAACCAGACGGTGTTCTTCGCATTCACCACGATGCCGTAGGGCCGCGCATTTGCCGTCGGCGGCGTGACGAGTTTGATCTCGCCGCTTGCGGGATCGAGGCGGCCGACCTTGTTGCCGGCCTGCACGGTGAACCAGATGATGCCGTCATGGTCGAAGACGAGCGTGTGCGGATCCCTGGCCGACGCATCCGGCAGCCGATACTCCTTCACGTCGCCGGTCCTTGGATCGAGCCGGCCGATCAACCCGGCGAAATTGCCGGTGAACCAGATGTTGCCGTCCTTGTCTTCCTTCAGCCCGTGCGGGCCGGTCTGCGGATTGAGCTTGTATTCGCGGATCGCGCCGGTGGCGGGATCGAGGCGGCCGAGCACGTTGGCCAGTTGGCCCGAGTACCACACCGATCCGTCGTGGGCGGCGAGGGGATCGTGCGGCCGCGAGCCTTCGGTTGCGACCGGCCACTCCTTGATATCGATCTGCGTGTCGCCGGCGATCAGCACTGCTGCGGGACGCGGCCGTTCGGGAAAGCTCTTAATGAGATAGTCAGTGATCCCGGCGACTTCCTCGGGCGGGATCGGCGCGCCAAAATTCTGCATCATGCGGATCACAGTGTGCCAGCCGTCGGGCGTGTAGCCCGCCGTGAGCCGGCTGATGTCATGGCAGGAGCCGCAGATGCCGACGACGGTGCTCTTACCGGGGCCATCCGGAAGGTTGATGCCGACCTGCTGGGCGGGCGCCGCGCAAGGCGCCAGTGCCAGCAGGGCGGCTGTGCTCGCGGGGATAAGGGGTTGCCGCCAGCCACCCGCGATCAGGATCCTCGCCGAAATCCTCGCCAAAAACCTCGCCAAAATCCTCGCCATGTCTGTTGCTCCAGCTCTCTTGGCCGGGCCGCAGCATAGCGTCGATCACGGCAGGACGCCGCTCAACTTGCAGTGCGCGCGATGGATCAGTTCGCGGCAGCTTCCCGCTTGCGCGCGGCAGCGGCCTCGCGGTCCATCACGGCGCGGCAGCCCGGGCTGACATGGTGCTTGTTGCGGACCATGCAGGCAGTGACCCGCGAGATGTCGGGGATTTCGTTGGCGCACAATCGCATGGCGTCGCCGGTGCACATCTGTTGCGCCTCGGAGGAGAAGGCGAAGCAGGGTGTGACGTGAAGCACGGTGACAGTTGCGGCAATGGCGGCAAGAGTGGCGATCTTCCCGATCCGGTAACTAAACATGTGAGATGCATCCCCAAGGTTTTGGCGGTGTCGGCCGCTTGTGTATTGGAGGCGCCGCACGCGGCTTGCGCTGCCGCACGTCAGATCCAGCACGCGGGGAGATGCCCCCGGTGTGGTTGCTCGATTACGCTTGAGATTTCGAATCGAAAGTGCTGCGCCGCCCCGATTCGGATTATGCGCGAATGTCGCGAAGCTTCAATGGTTCGCGTGAACGATTTCACAATTGTTGCGCGTTCGTCACGGCAACAGTCGCCTCACGCGTTAGTCGAGGGCGCATCGGCGAGAGCGGCAGCACGCTCCTCGATCGCCGTGACACCTTTGGGCGTCAGCTCGAACAGGTCTCCGTCCTTCATGACGTAGCCTTCGATGATGAGTTCCTCGATCTCGCCATGGCGGTCGTCCGCGAACGCGATGGACTGGCTGATGTCCTTGAGGATCGCGAGTTGTTCATCGCGCAGCATGGTGGCATCTCCGTCTCAAAGCGCGATGAGGTCCGGATGAATGGTCGTCGCGCTTTAGGTTATTGTTTGCGCATGATCTTTCCGGAAAGCCGCTTCACACTTTGCGCTAACGCGGCCCTTCGGGTCCGGATCATGCTCGAGGGCGCCGCAAGCGCCTCACATGCCGTGGCTCTCGAACACCTTGCGGCAGGAACGCGACAGCCTGGCGCGGTTGGCCTGGAGGCAGGACTGGACCGCGCCGTCATTGCCGAGATCCTTGCGGCACAGGCGTTCGGCGTCGCGCGAGCAGGCCTGCTGCTCCCCCGGGGTTCCGGCATGGCCTTGTGCGAGCGCGGGCAGGCTTGCGAGACCGAATGCGGTGAGCGTGATCGTCGCCAGGAAAAGGGTCATCCAACGCATGGCCAAATCCAATCTCGTGAAAGGGCACACATGATCCGTTCACAGAACCCGGCTGGCTGCCACTTGTTCCCCGGCCGTCCCATCCGGCTATCCAAGCTTCTCGAGGCGCTGCTATAACGGGCGGGACTTAAGGTGAGGGGTGCTTGATGAAACGCTATCTGGTTTTTGCGCTGGTGGGTCCGTTTGTCGGTGGATTCCTGCTGCTGCTGACGACGACCTACCAGTCCGGCTATTGGACCCAGACCAACTGGGGCGAGGTCGGCAAGCTGTTCGTGGTGTTCTTCAAGACCCTGCAATACAGCTATCTGTTCGGCTTCCTGCCGTCGTTGATGATCGGTGCGGTCGACGACATCCTGTTTCACGTCAAGCGGATCGGGCCCGTGCTGCGCATGCTGCTGGTCGGCCTGTTCGCGTTCATCCTCGCCGCCATCACCTATGGCTCGCGCGGGGCTGACACCGGCGCGGTGCAATGGGTTCTCTACGGCCTCGTCGGTTTCGTGCCGAGCGTGATTTCGTCCTGGCTCGTGCATAAGTATGTCGAAGAGCCGCAACCGGCTCCGGCGCCGACCTGAAAGCAGGGGCGGCGTTTGGGCGCGGTGCAGCAACCGAAGCGAGCCATGCGCGTTTGCCTCAAGCGATGACGCTCAACCAATGACGATGTCTGACGACGATATTCTTGCAACGCGCCGTCCCCGTTCGGGGAGGACCTCGCGCGCGGCCTTCTCGGGTGATGAGGCGCGTGGGCCGATCATCGATCAGGACGGCCGCGAGATCCGCCCCGAGACGCTTGGAGAGGGTTTTCGCCAATTCGGTTTCGAGTTCGGTAGCGCCAATCCCTTCGGCAAGCTGACGCGCGAGCAGCGGCTGGCGCGGTTCGAGGCGATCGCAAAGCTGCTTGATGTCGCCTTCATCATGCCCGGCACCAATATCCGCTACGGCATCGACGGTCTGATCGGCCTGATTCCCGTCATCGGCGACATCATCACCACGGCGATCTCGCTGTGGCTGGTGCGAGAGGCCCGCGCGCTGGGCGCGCCCTGGTACATTACGGCGCGGATGCTCGGCAATGTCGCGGTCGACGGCGTGGTCGGCATGGTGCCATTCGCGGGCGATGCGTTCGACGTCATGTTCCGCGCCAACATGCGTAACGTCCGCCTGTTGCGCCGCTGGCTGGACAAGCAGCCGCGTTAAACGCGAAAAGCGCGGTAACCTTTCGGCTACCGCGCTCATTGCGCATCGGAGGATGAAAAAAGCTTACGCCGCGTCGGCGTCGGTGTTCGCGGCCGGCTTGCGGCGGCGCGGCAGCGGGAACGACTCGCTCTCATAGAGAGAGCGGATGCCGTTCTGGTCGAAGCGAGCTTCCTCGACCTGCAGGTAGGCGCCGTTCAGCGAGTCCGTCGGCAATTCCTCGATCGCAAAGCGCACGGCTTCGGCCGCGGTGCCAAACCGCCGATAGGTGAAGCCCGCACGCTTCTTCTTGCGGATCGCGGCGGGGAAAAGCTCGGCGGAGGTGTTGAAGTTGAACGGACGCAGTGGACGCATGGTCAAAGACCTCGTGATCTTCTTCGGTTTCGGCGTGTGGGGTTTGTGAGCGAGGGCCGCAACCAGGCGGCCATGTCCTTTTCGCCCTCTAATATAAGCCGATTTGACGGAAATGCGACCCCTGCGAACGGAGATCGTGAATCCGCGCATGGCAGCCCCGCGATGGAAATAAGTCTATTTAATTCAATGCCTTATGTGGTTTACAGCTTGCCAAGAAGCAGCAGCACGATCAGCACCACCAGAACCACGCCGCCAATCCCCATGCCGGAATGGCCCATGCCATAGCCATAGCCACCAAACCGGCCGGACATGCCGCCCAGCAGGTAAATGATCACGAGAATGATCAGAATGGTTCCGAGGGTCATGGCGTCCTCCCTGGCGGTCCTCCGGAATGCATCCTCCGGCCGCACCGTCAGAAGAGAAAAGCACAGCCGGCCGCCGGGTTCCACGCTGGAACCCGGCTCTTGCCATTATCTGGGCTTGAGCTTCAGCGCCGCCGAGTTGATGCAGTAGCGCAGGCCCGTCGGCGCCGGGCCGTCGGGGAAGACATGGCCGAGATGGCCGCTGCATTTGGAGCACAGCACCTCGGTGCGGATCATGCCGTGGCTTTGGTCCGTCTCCTCGTCGATATGGCTCTCGGCCGCGGCTTGCGTGAAGCTTGGCCAGCCGCAGCCGGAATCGAACTTGGCATCGGACTCAAACAACACGTTGCCGCAGCCGGCGCAGACGTAAGTGCCAGCGCGGTGGTCGTGCTCGTATTCGCCCGAGAAGGGACGCTCGGTCGCTTTTTCGCGGAGTACCGCATACTGCATCGGCGTGAGCTCGCGCCGCCACTGCTCCTCGCTCTTGATGACCTTGGTTTCGTTCGTGGGTGTCTTGGTGTCGGGCATGGATCTCCCGTTTAGCTGGTGATTTTGCAATCAGTTGGTGACCTTGCTGGCGCTGACCAGCGTCGGCTTCTCGATATAGTTATCCCCGAACAGCTTTTTCAGGTTTTCGACCTTCGGGATGTCGTTGTAGGCGATGTAGGGCTGGTTTGGGTGCAGCGTCAGATAGTCCTGGTGATAGCCTTCCGCCGGGTAGAATGCTTCCAGCGCGCCGATCTTGGTCACGATCGGCTTGCCGAAGACCTTGGCCGCATTGAGCTGCGCGACATAGGCGTCCGCGATCTTCTTCTGCTCGTCGGAGGTGGTGAAGATCGCCGAGCGATATTGCGTGCCGGTGTCGGGACCCTGGCGGTTGAGCTGGGTCGGATCGTGCACGACCGAGAAGAAGATCTGGAGGATCTTGCCGTAGGAGATCTTCTTCGGATCGTATTTGATCTCGACCGACTCCGCGTGCCCCGTCGTGCCCGACGAGACGGTGTGATAGTCGGCCGTCGCCTTGGTGCCGCCGGCATAGCCGGAGACCGCGTTGACGACGCCGGCAGTGTGCTGGAACACGCCCTGCACGCCCCAGAAGCATCCGCCGGCAACAACCGCGGTCTGGATACCGCTTGCGGCCGCAGCGTCAACAGTGGGGGCGGGGATCACCACGGCATCTTCCGCAGCCCGTGAGGGCGCGGCGAAGGCCAGCGTCAGCGCGGCGGTGACGGCGAGGACGGGAAGAGAGTGGAAGGTGGGGCGGCTCATGGCGGATCCTCGTTCGGTCGGTGCGACAGTCTAGGGTGGTTGGGGCCGGGCGAACAGCCCGCCAGGTCCCGCATCCGGGCCTTCCCAAAATACGGGCGGACGGGCCGGATGTTACGCTCTGCCAGACACGAGCCCGTGAAGAAGGCATGCTAGCGTCGCCGGAACGGGGAAAACCCGGCCGGGATGAACCCCTCCCTTGAAGTACCGACATAGAATGAGTGGCGCTGGAGCTTGTTCGACGAAGATGCTGCGCTTTGTTTCCCTAATCCTTCTCGTCCTGCTGTCATCTGCTCCAGCCGTTCTGGCCGACCCCCAGCTTGGCGATGATCTCGAGACTTGCCGCGAGCGCAAGCTCGACTTGCCGGCGCGGTTCGCGGCCTGCGAAAACCTGCTCAGCTCGGATCGTGTGGCTGGGAAGGACAAGTCAGTTGCGCTGACCGTGCGGGGCTTCTCGCTGCTGAACAAGCGCGACTTCGACCATGCCCTCGAAGCGTTCGCCGCGGCGCGCGAGGCCGATCCCGACAACATGGTCGCGCTCGACGGCCAGGCCCAGGCCCACCAGCGCAAGGGCCAGGACGACCTGGCGATGGCCGACTACAATCTCGCCCTCCAGAAGCGCCCCAACTATGGCGGCGCGTATAATGACCGCGGCACGCTGTACTTGCGCAAGGGCGCGCTCCAGAGCGCGCTCGACGATTTCAACCTCGCGATCAAATACACGCCCAATCTGCTGGTCGGTCACACCAACCGCGCGCGGACGCGGACCTTCTTGAAGAATTATGACGGCGCTCTCGCCGACTTTGCCGATGCGCAGAAGATCGATCCGAATGCGCTGCAGATTCCCAACCATCGCTGCGTGACCTTTGCCGCGATGCGGCGCTTTGACGAGGCGCTCGCCGATTGCAACGGCATTTTGGAGAAGCAGCCGAAGAGCCAGTATGCGCTCGCCAATCGCGCCGATGCCTACGTCGCCAAGGGCGACCTCGACTCCGCGCTGAAGGATTACAACGCCATCCTCGAGATGAATCCGAACAACGTCCGCGCCCATGCCGGCCGCGGCCAGGTGTTCGAGCGCAAGCAGGATCTCGCGCAGGCGCGCGCCGACTACCGCGCTGCCGCCTTCGCGCTCACCCCGTTCGACGAGATCGACGTCGCGCTGGCGCGCACCGGCGCGCGGAGCCGCCTGGCCGTGCTCGAACCCAAGACGCCTTCGACGCGCTCAACGCTGCGCCGGGTGGCGCTGGTGATCGGCAACGGCGCCTACCGCAACGTTCATGCGCTCTCCAATCCGCCGCGCGACGCCAAGCTGATCGCCAGCGCGCTACGCGACGTCGGCTTCCAGGCCGTCACGATCTCGACTGATCTTTCCCGGGACCAGTTCTTCGAGACGCTGCGCAGCTTCGCGGCCGATGCGGAGAAGGCGGATTGGGCCGTGGTCTACTATGCCGGCCATGGCTTCGAGATCGGCGGCGTCAACTATCTCGTGCCGGTCGATGCAAGACTCGCGGTCGACAAGGACGCGGAGACGGAAGCCGTGGCGCTGGAGCAGGTGATCGCGGCAGTCGGTGGCGCGCACAAGCTGCGGCTCGTGATCCTCGACGCCTGTCGCGACAATCCCTTCGCGCCGACCATGCAGCACACGCTGGCGCTCAAGTTGGTCGACAAGGGATTTTCCAACATCGAGCCTTCCCTTGGCTTCATGGTGGTCTACGCCGCCAAGCATGGCGAGACCGCGATGGACGGCGATGGCAATGACAGCCCGTTCGCGCTCGCGCTCGCCCGCGACGTGCGGCAGCCGAATGTCGAGGTCCGCAAGCTGTTCGACATCGTCCGCGACGACGTCTGGCTCCAGACCAAGCACGTGCAGCAACCCTTCACCTACGGCTCCCCGCCGGGCAGCGAGGATTTTTACTTCGTGGCGGGGAAGTGATGGGAGCGCGGATTTCGTAGGGTGGGCAAAGCGAAGCGTGCCCACCATCTCTCCGCGAAATTGGATAGATGGTGGGCACGGCGCTTCGCACCTTTGCCCACCCTTGGATCACACCACCACGCTCAGCCGTTTCGCCGCCCTGGTGATCCCCGTGTACAGCCACCTCGCGCGGCTGTCCTGGAACGCGAAGCTCTCGTCGAACAGCACGACGTCGTCCCATTGCGAGCCCTGCGACTTGTGCACGGTCAGCACGTAGCCGTAGTCGAACTCGTCATAGGGCTTGCGCTGCTCCCAGGCGATCTGCTCGACCCCGCCCTCGAAGCAGTCGGCGCGAACCGAGACCTTCGTCACCTTGTGACCGAAGTCCTCGTCTGGCGACAGCCGCATGCTGAGGATGCGCGACTTCGAGCGCGAGGTGTTGCGCGATTTCACACGCCACAGGCCGCCGTTGAACAGGCCCTTCTTGCGGTTGTTGCGCAGGCACACAAGCTTGTCGCCCGCGACCGGAAACTGGTCCTCGATATTCTGGCGCTGGCGCACGCGCATGTTGTAGGCGCGGCGGGTGTTGTTGCGGCCGACCAGGACCTGGTCGGCGCTCATGACGCGGTCAGGATCGAGCTCCTTGCGCGAGACGACCTCGCTCTCGCCATAGCGGCCGATTTCGAGCTCGCGGCCCTCGCGGATGTCCATCGACATCCGCACGATCGGATCGTCCTGCGCCTGGCGATGTACCTCGGTCAGCATCGCGTCGGGCTCGGTATTGGTGAAGAAGCCGCCGCCCTGGATCGGCGGCAACTGTGCGGGATCCCCGAGCACCAGCAAGGGACAATCGAACGACATCAGGTCGCGGCCCAATTCGGCATCGACCATCGAGCATTCGTCGATCACGATCAGCTTCGCCTTCGAGGCCGGCGCATCGTCCCACAGCTCGAAGCTCGGCTGCTCCTCGCCGGATTCTCGGGCGCGGTAGATCAGCGAGTGGATGGTGGAGGCGTTGTCGCAACCCTTGTTGCGCATGACGAGCGCCGCCTTGCCGGTGAAGGCGGCAAACTTGACCTCGCCGTCGACACCGTCCGCGATGTGCCGCGCCAGCGTGGTCTTGCCGGTTCCGGCAAAGCCGAACAGGCGGAAGATCGGCGGCGTGCCGTTGCGGCCGGGCTTTGCCTTGAGCCAGTCGGCAACGGCGTTGAGGGCGGCGTCCTGATGCGGGGTAAATGTCGGCATTTTCGTCTTGAGTAAGGGCGAAAATGATCGATTCGCCGTCCCCAAAACTAACCATTCCCCCCGCCGGTTCAAGCGGCAGCACATGATCCGGAAAAGTGCGCAGCGGTTTTCCCTCGCGACAAACGCGGAACGCGTTTGCGCGGAGATCATGCTCAAACAACGACTAAAGCGCGATGACATCGCGCTTTGCCCTATTGCCAGCCGGGAACGCCGCGCATGTCGGGCAGGTGGTGGGCGATGCCCTTGTGGCAGTCGATGCAGGTCTTCTCGCCCGTGAACAGGAAGCGCTGATGCGCGACGGAGGCCCGCGGCGACTGCTTGGTGATGTCCATGGAATCGGCGCTGTGGCAGTTGCGGCATTCCAGGGAGTCATTGGCCTTGAAGCGCGCCCATTCATGCGCCGCGAGCTCGAGCCGGTGGTCGAGGAATTTCTCGCGGGTGTCGATCGTGCCGAAAATCTTGCCCCAGACTTCCTTGGAGGCCTGCATCTTGCGCGCGATCTTGTCGGTCCAGTTGTGCGGGACGTGGCAGTCCGGGCAGGTGGCGCGCACGCCGGAGCGGTTGCTGAAGTGAATGGTCGATTTCAGCTCGGCGTAGACGTTGTCCTTCATCTCGTGGCAACCCGTGCAGAATTTTTCGGTGTTGGTCAGCTCCAGCGCGGTGTTGAAGCCGCCCCAGAAGATGACGCCGGCCACGAAGCCCGCGAGCACCAGCGTTCCCAACGCGAACACCGTGCTCGGCCGCGTCAGCGTGCCGCACAGCTCGAGCGCGAAATCCCAGCTTCGGGCGAGAAAGCCGCGCTTGGCCTTCGGATCTGTATTGGGGTCTACATTAGGGTCGTCGGTGGTCGTCGTCATCTGCGGCCACCCGGGCTTGAACGCGAGAGCAGCGTGTCGATGTCAGTGAAGTCGTTGCTTACAGGCGGCGTGGCGCTGTTCTGTGGAACGTGGCATTCCGTGCAGAAGAAGCGCCGAGGCGAGATCGAGGCCAGGAACTGACCGTCACGGTCCATGAAGTGCGTGATCGAGACCATCGGTGCCTGTGATTCCGCCGTGCGCGAGCGCGCATGGCAAGACAGGCACTTGTTGCTGTTGAGGTCGATCTGGTAGCCGTCGATCGAATGCGGGATCACCGGCGGCTGCTCCGGATAGTTGCGTGCCTCCCTCTCGGAGGTGTTGCGGTTCGGCAGCATCGGCGGCGCCGGCCCTTCGTCGTTGAGCGGGGTCGGCCCGCGCAGGCCCGAGGTCACCGTCTGCGCGGTCAGCGAGCTCGCGCCCGCGGCAATGGCGAGCGCCAGAAGGACGATACCGGATCGTTTCATCATGGTCACACCCGCTCGATGCGCACGGCGCATTTCTTGAAGTCGCTTTGCAGCGAGATCGGGTCGGTGGCGTCCAGCGTCACCTTGTTGATCAGCTTGGACTCGTCGAACCAGGGTACGAACACCAGCCCGCGCGGCGGCCGGTCGCGGCCACGCGTCTCGACGCGGGCGCGGATGTAACCGCGGCGGGACACGACCTTCACTTCGTCGCCGCGGCGCAGCTTTGCGTCCTGCGCGTCGTCGGGATGCATGAAGCAGACAGCCTCCGGGAAGGCCTTGTAGAGCTCGGGCACGCGGCGCGTCATGGTGCCGGAATGCCAGTGCTCCAATACGCGGCCGGTCGAGAGCCAGTACGGATAGTCATTGTCCGGCGACTCCGCCGCCGGCTCGAAAGGCAGCGCGAAGATGCGCGCCTTGCCGTCGGGGTAGCCGTAGAACTGCACGTCCGTGCCCTGCTTCACATAGGGATCGCTGCCCTCGCGGAAACGCCATTTGGTCTCCTGGCCGTTGACGACGGGCCAGCGCAGGCCGCGCTCGCGGTGATAGCTTTCGAACGGCGCAAGGTCGTGACCATGGCCGCGGCCGAAGGCGGCATACTCCTCGAACAACCCCTTCTGCACGTAGAAGCCGAACGCCTTGGACTCGTCGTTGGCGTAGCCCTCCTCGATCTCCGAGGTCGGGAATTTGTCGACTTGCCCGTTCTTGTACAGCACGTCGAACAGCGTCTTGCCGCGATATTCCTGCTTCTTGGCGATCAGCTCCTCGGGCCAGACCTCCTCGATCTTGAAGCGTTTGGAGAATTCCATGAGCTGCCAGAGATCGGATTTGGATTCGCCGGGAGCCGAGACGAGCTGGTGCCAGAACTGCGTGCGCCGCTCGGCGTTGCCGTAGGCGCCTTCCTTCTCAACCCACATCGCCGTCGGCAGGATGAGGTCGGCCGCGAGCGCCGTCACGGTCGGGTAGGCATCCGAGACCACGATGAAATTGTCGGGGTTGCGGAAGCCCGGATAGGTTTCCTCATTGATGTTGGGTCCCGCTTGCAGGTTGTTGTTGACCTGCACCCAGTAGGCGTTGAGCAGGCCGTCTTTCAGCATCCGGCTCTGCAGCACGGCGTGATAGCCGGGCTTGTCGGGGATGGTACCCTCGGGCAGGAGCCAGATGTGCTCTGTCTTGTCGCGATGCTCCTTGTTGGTCACGACCATGTCGGCCGGCAGGCGATGCGAGAAGGTGCCGACCTCGCGTGCGGTGCCGCAGGCTGATGGCTGGCCAGTCAGCGAGAACGGGCTGTTGCCGGGCGAGGCGATCTTTCCGGTCAAGAGGTGAATGTTGTAGACGAGATTGTTGGCCCAGACGCCGCGGGTGTGCTGGTTGAAGCCCATGGTCCAGAACGAGACCACTTTGGTCTTGGGATCGGCGTAGAGCTCGGCGAGCGCCTCGAGCCGATTGAGTGGCACGCCGGACATCTTTGCGGCTTTCTCCAGCGTGTAGTCCGACACGAATTTTGCGAACTCCTCGTAGCTCATGTCGGTGGAGTCGTTGGCCTTCGCCGCGCCGGTCGCCTTCTTCTGAAGGGGATGATCGGGCCGCAGGCCATAGCCAATGTCGGTCTGCCCGCGCCTGAAGATGGTATGCGCAGTGACGAAATCCTTGTTGACGCGACCGGTCTTGATGATGTGGTTGGCGATCGCGTTGAGGATGTAGAGATCGGTCTGCGGCACGAACACCATGCCGATATCGGCAAGGTCGAACGAGCGGTGCTCGAAGGTCGAGAGCACGGCGACGCGGACATGTGGTGCGGAGAGGCGGCGGTCGGTCAGCCGCGTCCACAGGATCGGGTGCATTTCCGCCATGTTGGAGCCCCACAGCACGAAGGCGTCGGTGGCCTCGATGTCGTCATAGCAACCGGCCGGCTCGTCGATGCCGAAGGTGCGCATCATGCCGGCAACCGCCGAAGCCATGCAGTGGCGCGCATTGGGATCGATGTTGTTGCTTCGGAAGCCGGCCTTGTAGAGTTTCGAGGCCGCGTAGCCTTCCCAGATCGTCCACTGCCCGGAGCCGAACATGCCGACGCCGCTGGGCCCGCGCTTCTTCAGCGCGTCCTTCCACTTCTCGGCCATGATGTCGAAGGCTTCGTCCCACGACACGGGCGTGAACTCGCCGTCCTTGTCGTATTTGCCGTTCGTCTTGCGCAGCATCGGCTGCGTCAGGCGATCATGGCCGTACATGATCTTGGAGAGGAAGTAGCCCTTGACGCAGTTGAGGCCGCGATTGACCTCGGCCTTGATGTCGCCGTGGGTGGCGACCACGCGGTTGTCCTTGGTCGCGACCATGACGGAGCAGCCGGTGCCGCAGAAGCGGCAGGCGGCCTTGTCCCATTTCAATTCGCTGCCGTCACGCTCGGTGACGAGGTTTGCGGCGAGCGCCGGCGCCGGCATGCCCGCGGCGGCCGCTGCGATCGCGGCGGCCTCCAGCTTCAGCATCTGGCGGCGGTCGATCTTCGGTGAGGTCATAACGGTTCTCCCGGCGTCAAGGACGCGGTCTCAGGCAGTTTCGATGGCGTGAAAGACGAGCGCCGCCGAATAGACGTGCGGCATGGACTGGATGTCGTTGAGCATGGTGCCGAGCCTGCCGGCATCCGGCGCCTCGACAACGACGACGAGCTTGCCGCGCGCGTCGCGGCCGTGGATTTCGCAACCGGGCAACGCGGCGATCGCAGCCTCGACGTCGGCGAGACGCTCCGGCCGCGCCTGCACCAGAATGCTTGCGATCTCGCCTCCAGGCGGCGGGATGATGCGTTCGGCGCTGAGCACCCTGCCGGTGATCAATGCGCGGCGATTGAGTGTGGCTTGGGCCATGATCTCGGTCTTTCGCTGCGGGGTTTCAATGTGGGGGAGGCGGGCCGGGAGGGCCTGCGAACATCTGGTAGATCCACACGGCGAGCCCGTAGCTGCCGACCGTTCCGACCGCGAGGGCGGGCATCACAACCGCGGTCAGGAACAGGAACGCAAAGATCTCCATGCGCTTGCGGCGCACGCGCCCAGTCGTGTCGTCAGGGGCCGACATATTCGGTCTCTCTGAAATTTAGGAATTGGACGGCTTCCGGGCCGTTACCTCGACGAACCATAGGTATCGGGCGGCAGATCACCTTGATCTGAATCAACGGTTCGCGTCTGCGGGCACTTGGCCGCACGGCCGCGACGGGAAGCTGTCGGCTACTTTGCATGGGGTTGTTTTCGATATTTTTGTCCTCCCGTCCGGCGGAATTGGGCCGCCATGGACAGTCCGGTCCCGCTCAATAAAATGCTCGCAATAAAAACAATCTCGGGAGAGGGGTCATGAAGTTCGGCATCTTCTATGAGCTGCAATTGCCGCGTCCGTGGGTGGCGGGCGACGAGCTCCGGCTCTACCAGAATGCCCTGACGCAGATGGAACTCGCCGATCGCCTCGGCTACGACCACGCCTGGGTGGTCGAGCATCACTTCCTCGAAGAATACTCCCACTCGCCGTCGCCGGAATCCTTCCTCGCCGCCGCGAGCCAGCGCACCCAGAATATCCGGCTCGGCCACGGCATCCTCCAGCTCACCACCAACCATCCCGCGCGCGTCGCCGAGCGCGTCGCGGTGCTTGATCTCCTCAGTAACGGCCGCTGCGAGTTCGGCATGGGCGAAAGCGCCTCCATCACCGAGCTCGAGCCGTTCGGTCGCGACATGGAGACCAAGAAGGAGATCTTCGAGGAGGCGGTGCGCGCGATCTTCCCGATGTTCAAGGATAGTGGCTGCGAGCATCACGGCAAGTATTTCGACATGCCCCTGCGCAACGTCGTGCCGAAGCCGGTGCAGAAACCGCACCCGCCGCTGTGGATGGCCTGCTCGCAGCTTCCGACCATCGAGCGCGCCGGCCGTCACGGCTTTGGCGCGCTCGGCTTCCAGTTCGTCAGCGCGGATGCCGCGCACGCCTGGGTGCATGCCTATTACAACGCGATGACCAAGCGGCTGCACAAATTGGCAGACTACGAGATCAACCCGAACATGGCGCTGGTGTCGTTCTTCATGTGCGCGAAGACCGACGAAGAGGCGCGTGCGCGGGCCGATGGCGCCACCTTCTTCCAGTTCGCGCTGCGCTTCTACGGCGCCTCGCAAAACCGCCAGCGGCCGGCGCCCGGCACGGTCGACATGTGGGACGAGTACAACAGATGGAAGCGCGATAATCCGGAAGCGCAGGAGGCCGCGCTGCGCGGCGGCCTGATCGGCTCGCCCGAAACGATCCGGAAAAAGCTGCGGCGCTTCCGCACCTCCCGTATCGACCAGGTGATCCTGCTCAATCAGGCTGGCAAGAACAGCCATGAGCACATCTGCGAATCGCTGGACCTCTTCGCGCGTGAGGTGATGCCGGAGTTCCAGAATGATCCGGAGCAGGAGGCCTGGAAGAAGGGCGTAATGAGCGGCGAGATCGAGCTCGAGGAGATCGACACGCAGGCCTTCACTGACCGCTACGGCAAGCTCGCGATCAACGTCGCGCCGGCGACGGCGGTGGCGGCGGGGTAGGGTGCTCAACGTTTTGTGGCCTAGGCTCCGGCTCAGCAGCGCACCGTTTTACGCTGCGCTGCGTCCGGGGCACGAGACTGTCCAACAACACGCTTCCTCTCTTGTCCCGGACGCGCTGCAGCGTGCAACGCTGCTGCGCAGAGCCGGGACCCAT
Organism: Bradyrhizobium sp. UFLA05-112; assembly: GCF_053572325.1. Classification (NCBI taxonomy): domain Bacteria; kingdom Pseudomonadati; phylum Pseudomonadota; class Alphaproteobacteria; order Hyphomicrobiales; family Nitrobacteraceae; genus Bradyrhizobium; species Bradyrhizobium sp. UFLA05-112. The sequence continues at coordinate 94,885 of NZ_JBANBK010000007.1, forward strand.
GTGGCATTGGAACGGCTGGCTTCCGGTACGGAGCCCTTATATCCTCCGAGAGAGGCAAACAAGAATCCCGAGGAAACAAGCTTGAGCACCGCGCCGCGCATCGACATCGACCCTGCCTCGTTCTGGCAGGATCCCTATCCGATGCTTGCGAAAATGCGCAAGGAGGCGCCGATCGCCTTCGTGCCGCAGCTCGGCTCGACGCTGCTCGTGAGTCGCGACGACATCTCGATCTCCGAGAAGCAGATCGACGTGTTCTCCTCGCACCAGCCCGAGGGGCTCATGAACAGGCTGATGGGCCACAACATGATGCGCAAGGACGGCGAGGCGCACCAGGTCGAGCGCCGCGCGCTGTTTCCGGCGGTCTCGCCGAAAACGGTGAAGGCGCACTGGACCGCGCAGTTCCAGGCTCACGCCGATCGCATCGTCGGTGGCCTCGAGCCGGGCACGCGGATCGATTTCATGCGTGAGTTCGCGCTGCCGTTCTCCGGCGAATGCCTGAAATCGATCACCGGCCTCACCAATATCGACTTTGTCGAGATGGACGCCTGGTCGCAGGCGATGATCGATGGCATTGCAAATTATGCCGGCGATCCCGCCGTGGAAGCACGCTGCCATGCGGCGACCGCCGGCATCGACGCGGCGATCGACGACATGCTGCCGGTCATGCAGAAAAATCCGGACCAGAGCTTGTTGGGCGTGATGGTCGCGTCCGGCATGCCGATGCAGAGCGTGCGCGCCAACGTCAAGCTGGCGATCTCCGGTGGCCAGAACGAGCCGCGCAAGGCCATCGCCGGCACCGTCTGGGCGCTTCTCACCCATCGCGACCAGTTCGACCTCGTCCGGCGCGGCGAAGTGTCCTGGCTCCAGGCCTTTGAGGAATATGCCCGCTGGATTTCGCCGATCGGCATGTCGCCGCGCCGAATTGCAAAGCCGTGGACCATCCGCGACGTCTCGTTCGAGGCCAATGAGCGCGTGTTCCTGATGTTCGGCTCGGCCAACCGCGACGAGAAGCATTTTGAGCACGCCGATCAGTTCGACGTGCGGCGCGACACATCGAAGAGCGTCGCCTTCGGCGCCGGCCCGCATTTCTGCGCCGGCGCCTGGGCTTCGCGCGCCATGATTGCGGATGTCGCACTGCCGACGGTGTTTGCGCGTGTCAGGCGACTCGAGATCGCCGATGACGAGCCGGTTCGGATCGGCGGCTGGGCGTTCCGCGGTCTTCTGAATCTGCCGGTGCGCTGGAACTAGCGCGTGAGACTGCCTCAGGAAGCGGCAGCCTCACATTCGCGTGCAGAAAAATTCCATCCTCATTCGCTTCGCCGTTTGAAAGATTAATCATGCGCATTGCCAAGGCAGCAGTGCGCGCATCGCTATTTTCTCGGCCTTCTCGACAGCTTTCGCGGCCCGCACCATCATTCTCCAAACATGGATGAATGACGGCCGCAGGCGGCCGGGAGCTTGGTATGCAGCGTCGGGACTTTCTCAAATTATCGGTTGGAACGGTGGCCGCCGCTGCGTTCGCCTCACGCGCCAGCGCGCAAGGCGCGGTGAAGGAAATTCGTATCGGCTACCAGAAGACCGGCGTGCTGGTTATCACGCGCCAGCGGGCGACCTTGGAAAAACATTTCGCTCCGCAAGGCATCGACGTGAAATGGGTGGAATTCTCCTCGGGGCCGCCGATGATGGAGGCGATGAATGTCGGCAGCGTCGATTACGGCGCCGTCGGCGATTCCCCGCCGGTGTTCGCGCAGGCGGCCGGAGCGGCAATCGTCTATGCCGCCGGCCAGCCCATCACCAACGGCCAGGGCATTCTGGTGCCGAAGGATTCGTCGATCCGCTCCATCGCTGACTTGAAGGGGAAGCGCGTTGGCTTCACCAAGGGCTCCAGCGCCCACAACGTCGTTGTGCAGACGCTGGAGAAGGCCGGCCTGACCTACGCCGACATCACACCGGTTTATCTGACGCCGCCGGATGCCGGTCCCGCCTTTGCCAATGGCAGCATCGAGGCCTGGGCAATCTGGGATCCTTATTTTGCGATCGGCGAGACCAAGCAGAACGGCCGCATCCTGATCAATGCGCGCGAGGTCACTAAGACCAACTCGTTCTACATCGCCAACCGCGAGTTCGCGAAGAACCACGGTCCGATCCTGCAACAGATCGTCGACGTGACGACCGCCACCGGTCAATGGGCCGAACAGCACCGCGACGAGGTCGCTAGGTCGCTGGCCGCGATCACCGGCGTCCCGCTGGACATCCAGGCCGTCGCGGCCGACCGCGCGAATTTCGTGATCGGCCCCGTCACCGACGATATCGTCGCGACCCAGCAGGGTGTCGCCGATCGCTTCTACAAGCTCGGCCTGATCCCGAAGCCCATCGTGATCAGGGACATCGTCTGGCGCAACACGGCAGCCTGACGTGCCGACCAGCCTTCCCATTTCTAAAGGTTCGAACATGAGGCGTATCGTTCAACGTGTGATCGCGGCCATCGTCCTGTCGCTCGGCATCGTGGCGGCTGCTGTCGGGACATCCTACGGCCAGGACAAGGTCGTTCGCATCGGCTACCAGAAATACGGCAAGCTGGTGCTCCTGAAGAGCAAAGGCACGCTGGAGCCGAAGCTCGCGGCGGAAGGCTACAAAGTGGTGTGGACGGAATTCCCGTCCGGCCCGCCGCTGCTCGAAGCGCTCAATGTCGGCGCGATCGATTTCGGCAACACCGGCGAAGCCCCGCCGATCTTCGCGCAGGCCGCCGGTGCGCCGATCCAGTATGTCGCCTATGAGCCGCCGGCGCCCAAAGGCGAGGCGATCCTGGTGCCGAAGGATAGTCCGCTGAAATCGGTCGCCGATCTCAAGGGCAAGAAGGTCGCGCTCAACAAGGGCTCCAACGTCCACTATCTCCTGGTCAAGGCGCTGGAGAAGGCCGGTGTCAAATATTCCGAGATCGAGCCGGTGTTCCTGGCACCCGCTGATGCCCGCGCCGCCTTCGAGCGCGGTTCGGTCGATGCCTGGGTGATCTGGGATCCGTTCCAGTCGGCCGCCGAAGCCGCGACCGGTGCGCGGACGCTCGCCGACGGCACCAACATCGTGGCGAACTATCAGTTCTATTTCTCCTCGAAGAAGTTCATCGAGGCCAATCCAAAGATCGTCGACGCCGTGCTCGATGAGCTGCGCGCGGTCGATGACTGGGCCAAGGGCGACATTCACGCGGTCGCCGAGCAATTGGCGCCGTCGATTGGATTGTCGGTGCCGGTGGTCGAGGTCGCGCTCAAGCGCCAGTCCTACGGCATCAAGCCGATCACCGACTCTGTGATCGCCGATCAGCAGCAGGTTGCGGACGCGTTTTTCGCGCTCAACCTGATCCCCAAAGCAATCAAGATTTCCGACGTGGCGCGGAGGCCAGGAACGTGAGCAAGGTCAAGAGCAAGCAAGGTAACGCCAACATACTCTGGTTCCTGCCGACCCACGGTGACGGCCGCTATCTCGGCACCGGCATCGGCGGCCGCGAGGTGAATTTCAACTACCTGCGCCAGATCGCACAGGCGGCTGACCAGCTCGGCTACTACGGCGTGCTGCTGCCGACGGGACGATCTTGCGAGGATTCCTGGATTGTGGCCTCGGCGGTTGCCCCGTTCACCGAGCGGCTGCGCTATCTCGTGGCTGTCAGGCCGGGTCTGCAATCGCCGAGCGTTGCCGCGCGCATGACCGCGACGCTCGACCGCGTCACCAACGGCCGGCTCCTGGTCAACGTCGTCACCGGCGGCGATCCCGTCGAGAACAAGGGCGATGGCATCTTTCTCGCCCATGACGAGCGCTATGAGGTCACCCGCGAGTTCCTCAACGTCTATAGTGACCTGCTTGCCGGCAAGACCGTAAATGTCGAGGGCAAGCACATCCACATCGAGGATGGCAAGCTGCTGTTCCACCCGGTTCAGTCGCCCCATCCGCCGCTTTATTTCGGCGGCTCGTCGGATGCCGGCATCGATGTCGCCGTCGACGCCGTCGACAAATACCTCACCTGGGGCGAGCCGCCGGCGCAGGTCGCAGAGAAGATCGCCAAGGTGAGGGAGGTTGCGGCGCTACGCGGGCGAAAACTTTCCTTCGGCATCCGTTTGCATGTCATCGTCCGCGAGACCAATGAAGAGGCCTGGCAGGCTGCCAACGAGCTGATCAAGCATGTCAGCGACGAGACCATTGCGCTGGCGCAGAAGAACTTTGCGCGCATGGATTCGGTCGGCCAGCAGCGCATGGCGCAGCTGCATGGCGGCAGGCGCGACGAGCTCGAGATCAGCCCGAACCTCTGGGCCGGTGTAGGTCTCGTGCGCGGCGGCGCTGGAACGGCTCTGGTCGGTGACGCCCAGACCGTGGCGGCCCGCATCAAGGAATACCAGGATCTCGGCATCGATACCTTCATCCTGTCGGGTTATCCGCATCTGGAGGAAGCCTATCGCTTCGCCGAGCTGGTGTTCCCGCTGCTCTCGCTCGAGCTGCCGAGCAACGTGACGAAGCTTCACTTCAATGGCGGTCCGTTCGGCGAGACCGTCGGCAGCGATTTCCGCCCGCAGAAGCAGGTGTCGCAGTCATGAGCCTTATCGACAGTATTTCCCTTCCGCGCAGCGTCCGCCTGCCGCGCGCCGACGGCCTGATCCAGTGGATCGTGCCGCTCGCCATCATCGTCGTCTGGCAGATCGCCTGCGTTGCCGGTCTCGTGCCGACACGGGTGCTGCCGGCACCGAGCGATGTTGCGCTCGCGGGCTGGAAGCTGCTGCTCTCCGGCGAGCTCGTGCGCAACATCTGGGTCAGCTTCTGGCGGGCCTCGATCGGCTTTCTGATCGGTGGCAGCATCGGCTTTGCCTTTGGTTTGGCCAACGGTCTTTCGCAGCTTTCGGCAAAGCTGACCGACACGACGCTTCAGATGGTACGCAACGTGCCACATCTGGCGCTGATCCCGCTCGTCATCCTGTGGTTCGGCATCGACGAGAGCGCAAAGCTGTTCCTGGTGGCGCTCGGCGTGTTCTTCCCGATTTACCTCAACACGCTGCATGGCATTCGCACCGTCGATCCGCAGCTCATCGAAATGGGCCGTATCTACGGCATGAGCGACGGCGAGCTGTTCCGCCGCGTGATCTTTCCGGGCGCTCTGCCCTCGATCTTCGTCGGCATCCGCTTCGCGCTCGGCATCATGTGGCTGACGCTGATCGTCGCCGAGACCATCGCGGCGTCCTCCGGCCTCGGCTACATGGCGATGCAGGCGCGCGAGTTCATGCTGATCGACGTCGTCGTGCTGTCGATCCTGATCTACGCGTTGCTCGGCAAGCTCGCCGACAGCGCCTCGCGCGTTCTCGAGCGCCTGACGCTCGCCTGGCACCCCGCCTTCCAGAAACATTGAGACCGACATGCAGACAGCCCTTCTTCTTCCCGAGGCCGAACGTGCCGAGCGCGCCAGCTTCGCCCCGCAGGCACGCGTCGCGCGCCAGGACCAGCCGACACCCGGCCTGTCGCTCACCATCCGCGGCTTGCGCAAATCGTTTGGCGACAACGAGGTGCTGCGCGGCATCGATCTGCACATTCCCGCCGGCCAGTTCGTTGCAATCGTCGGCAAGAGCGGTTGCGGCAAGAGCACGCTGCTGCGGCTGATCGCCGGTCTCGACAAGATCGATGCCGGAGCCATCAGCTTCGGCGAGGCAGCGCGGCCCGAGGATATCAGGGTGATGTTCCAGGAGCCGCGGCTGTTGCCCTGGGCGCGCGTGTTGTCGAATGTCGAGGTTGGCCTCGGGCGCGATCGCGCCTCGTCGGATGCGCATCCGCGCGCCGAGCGCGCGTTGAGCGAGGTTGGGCTCGCCGACAAGCGCGACCAGTGGCCTTCGGTGTTGTCGGGCGGCCAGAAGCAGCGCGTGGCGCTGGCGCGCGCGCTCGTTAGCCAGCCCCGCGTGCTCGCCTTCGACGAGCCGCTCGGCGCGCTGGACGCCCTGACCCGCATCTCGATGCAGCGACTCCTGGAGCGAGTCTGGCGCGACCAGGGTTTTACGGCGATCCTGGTGACGCATGACGTCGCGGAAGCCGTTGCGCTGGCCGATCGCGTGCTCGTGATTGAGGAAGGTCGCATCGCGCATGATGTCACGGTCAATGCGCCGCGGCCGCGCGAGCGCGGCTCGGTGGAGCTCGCGGGCCTCGAAGGCTCGATCCTGCGCCATCTTCTCTCGGCGGACGATCGTACCTAGATAACAGGAGCCCTGATTCAGGGAGCATGCCATGAACGTGATTGCCCGCCATATCATGACCGACACCAATATCTCCTCCGCCGATTTCCGCGGCGCCATGCGTCACCTCACTGGTGGCGTCAGCGTCATCACGGCCGGCCGCGGCAGGGACATCACCGGCATGACGGTGACTTCGGTGACGTCGCTGTCGGTCGATCCGCCGACGCTGCTGGTCAGCATCAACCGCGACGCCTCCTCGTTCCCGCTGATCAGGCGTCACGGCGCTTTCGGCGTGAACATCCTTAACGCCGACCAGCTCGACATTGCCGAGCGCTTTGCCGGCAAGGGCGGGCTGAAGGGCGCCGACCGCTTCGCCGGCAGCGACTGGGTGACGGCCGTCTCCGGCGTCCCGCTGCTCGCCGGCGCGCTGAGCGCCCTTGATTGCGAGGTCGAGGAGATCGTCGAGCGCCACTCGCATGGCATCGTCATCGGCCGCGTGCGCGATATCAGGAGCTCGAGCCGCAGCGCGGCGCTCGCCTATTGGCACGGACAGTACGTCGCGGTCGACCTGGATGAGGACGCGGCGAGGCTCGCCGAGGTCAGTGTTCCCACGCGGGGCCGGGGCGTCATCTGACCGCCCGGCGGCCTTCCGGGCTGGCCTTTTCGTTTCTCTCGATCTAGAAGCCCTGCCAGAGCCTCCCGTAGGAGGCGATGGAGCCGGCATGAAACGCGTTGCGACCTGGGCCTTCTATGCCGTCGGCGCGCTCGCGATCGCGTATCTCGCGCTCTACGCCTATGCGATGTTCACCGGACGGCACATCGTGCCCGGCGACCCCATCCACATCTTCCGCAATCCCGACGCGCCGAGCTATTCGTGAGGAGGATCTCGTGGGCAAAGCCACCGGGTCGCGCGAATGCGCGCCCGATGACAGGCTCCGCGTGCCCACCTCTTCTTTCGCAAATCATGGAGAGATGGTGGGCACGGCGCAAGCGCGCCTTTGCCCACCCTACGAGAGCTAACCCGCCTTACGAACTGCGCAACCATCAACTCCGCAAGATCGCCAGCGCCAGCGCCTGCGCGCGCGGCACGATGCTGTCGAGCTCGAGATATTCCTCCGGCGTGTGCGCAAGTCCGCCGACCGGGCCAAGGCCGCAGATCGTCGGCGTGCCCACGGCGGCGGTGAAGCCTGAATCGGCGCAGCCGCCGGAGAACTCGCCGGTGAGCGTGGTCAGCCCGACGTCACGTGCGGCACCCTGGTAACCGTCGAACAGCGTCTTCGACGCCTCGCTCTGAACCGCCGGCACGAACTCGCCCTTGATCGTCAGGGTGGCGCTCGTGCCAGGCACGTAAGAGGTGGCGACGATCTTCTCGATCGCGGCCATCACCGCGTCGCGATCTCTCGGCTCGACATAGCGCAGATCGATCTGGCCCTCGGCATAAGGCGCCGTCGTATTCACGGACTGTCCGCCAGAGATCAGCCCGACGTTGAGGGTGATTCCCTTGGTCAGATCGGTCAGCGCGTGGATATGAACGATCTTGTGCGCGAGCTCGCCGATCGCGCTGACGCCGGCCGCAAAATTCGCTCCGGAATGCGCGGCCTTGCCGGTGACCGCAAGGTGCATGAAGATGCCGCCCTTGCGGCTGGTCACGATGTTGCCGGTCGGTCGTCCCGGCTCGGAATTGTAGACGGCGCGCGCGGACCGTCCCTCGCGCTCGATCACTGGCCGCGACGAGGGCGATGCGATCTCCTCGTCCGAGGTGATCAGGACCTTGATCGGGTGCGGGCTGCCGCCGAATTTCTGGAAGGCTGCGGCCACGAACACGTTCATGACGAGACCTGCCTTCATGTCGGCGACCCCCGGGCCATAGGCGCGGCCGTCCTTGATGGTGAAGGCGCGTCGTTCGGCTTCGCCCTTGCCGAACACCGTGTCGCGATGCCCCATCAGCAGGATCGGCTTTTCGTTGCTGCCGGGCTTGGCCACGATCGCATGAAGCGCGTCGCCATAGGTGTCGTTCGGCTCGCGCCAGCTCGAAATGCCGTGCTCGGCAAAATGCCGCTCGAAGCGCGCGCCGACCGCGTCCACGCCGGCCTTGTCGTAGGATCCGGAATCGATGTTCACGACCTCGCGCAACAGGTCGATCATCGCCTGCTTCTGCGATGCCAGCCAATCCGTGATTTGACCCTCAGACATTGTCACCTCGCGTGGTTCTCGTGCGCGGTTATAGGGCCTGTCGCACCGATGACCTAGTCGGAGAACGCGGCCCCGCCATGATGGCGGTGATTGAAGCGCGGTCTCCCCCGACGTCGTCCTGGCGAAGGCCAGGACCCATACCGCGGAATCTATCGATTGTGCGGGGTGGGCGTACCGAACGACGAGTCTTCGCCAAACTCCTCCCTGGGATATAATGGGTCCTGGCTTTCGCCAGGACGACACCGTGAGCGTGGCGCGCGGGTTGCCTTACACCCAAGAAGAAATGCCCGGGACTTGGCCCGGGCATCTACGTCGTCAGCAATTGAAAGCTCTCTCACACCCCCATTGCCGGCATCCGTGGGTATTCGCCCGGTGTGCCGGCGGGCGGGATCGGGATGCCGCCGTCGGCATATTCGTTGAGCTTGTTGCGCAGCGTGCGGATCGAGATGCCGAGGATGTTGGCGGCATGGGTCCGGTTGCCCAGGCAATGCTTCAGCGTCTCCAGGATCAAATCGCGCTCGACGTCGGCGACGGTGCGTCCGACCAGCGACCGCGTCACCTGTTCGGCGGCCATCGTGGCGTGTGCCACCGCTGGCGCGGTGCGCGCGACGTCGAGGCGGTCGCCGTCCGGCGTGATGATGGCGTCAGCGCCGATTTCGTCGCCCTGCGCCATCAGCACCGCCCGGTGCATGGTGTTCTCGAGCTCGCGGACGTTGCCCTGCCAGCGGTTGGTCGAGAGCACGCGGCGCGCTTCCGCCGAAATGGGGCGCAGCGGCACGCCGTTGGCCTCGGCATATTTCTTCACGAAGTGCTGGGCGAGCTCCAGGATGTCGGCGGGGCGCTCGCGCAGCGGTGGGATCTTCAGGTTCACGACGTTGAGGCGGAACAGCAGATCCTCACGGAAGGTGCCTTCACGCACCGCTTCCGCAAGGTTGCGGTTCGAGGTCGCGATGATGCGGATGTCGACGGGGACAGGCTTGGTGCCGCCGACGCGGTCGATCACGCGCTCCTGGATCGCGCGGAGTAGTTTTGATTGCAGGCGGACATCCATCTCGGAGATTTCGTCGAGCAGCAGCGTGCCGCCGGTCGCCTCCTCGAACTTGCCGATGCGGCGGGCGACCGCGCCGGTGAAGGCGCCCTTCTCGTGACCGAACAGCTCGGATTCCAGGAGATGCTCGGGAATCGCGGCACAGTTGATGGAGATGAAGGGGCGTTTGGCGCGGGCCGAGCGTGTATGGACGTAGCGCGCCAGCACTTCCTTGCCGGTGCCGGATTCGCCGGTGATCATCACCGAGGCGTCCGAGCCCGCGATCTGCTGGGCGAGCTTGACCACGCGCGCCATGGCGTCGTCGCGATAGATCAGGTCACGGGAATCGTTGGCGACCGCGGCGAGCACGGCGGCGATCAGCTCCGGCTCCGGTGGCAGCGGGATGTATTCCTTGGCGCCGGCGTGGATCGCGGCGACCGCGGCGCGAGCGTCGTTGGTGATGCCACAGGCGACGATGGGAGCGTGGATGTGCTCGGCTTCCAGCCGCATCACGAGATCGCGGATGTCGAGGGCGACGTCGACCAGCAGCAGGTCGGCGCCTTTGCCGCCGCGCAGCACGCGCATCGCCTGCTCGTGGTCCTCGGCGTGGGTCACGGTGGCGCCGTTCTCCATCGCGATCTTGGTGGCGGTGGTGAGCTGGCCCTTCAGTGTGCCAACGATGAGAAGCCGCATGTCAGTCTCCTGTCCGTCTGTTCGCGCTGCCGCGCGTCATTCCCCGATTAGCTGCGTTCGGTCCTGATGATCTCGGTCATGGTCACGCCGAGCTTGTCCTCGACCAGCACCACCTCGCCGCGGGCGACGAGGCGGTTGTTGACGTAGATGTCGATGGCCTCGCCGACGCGCCGGTCGAGCTCGAGCACGGTGCCGGGACCGAGCTTCAACAGCTCGCCGACGTCCATCTTGGAGCGGCCGAGCACGGCGGAGACCTGCACCGGCACGTCGAACACGGCCTCGAGGTCGGCGGCGACGCGGGCTGCGTATTCGTCCTCGTTGTAGCCGACATCGGTGCCGGTCGGCGGCATCGGGCCGTTGAGATCGGGAAGCGGGACCTGCCCGTCGGTGTCACTCATGGCTTAGTTCCCCTTGCGGGACGCGATATAGCGTCCGACGAGTTCGTCGATCTTGCCGAGAATGGCGCCGCGCTCGAGCACGACGCCGCCATCGGCCCATTCGATCCGGCAGTCGCCGGTCGCAATCTCCGGCTCGGCCAGGATCACCAGCCGGCCCTCGAAGCCGCTCTGCTTGGCGAGCCGTTCGATCCGATCGCGTGCACTCTCGTAGAGCGCGTCGTTGATGCGGACGACCAGGTGCGGCGTCGCGACGAGGTGCGAGAAGCAGTCCTTGACCAGCGCGACGATCTCGCCGAGCGGCTCGGCGGCGATCAGGTCAGCGCACAGCTTGCGCGCCACCGCGACCGCGACGTCGACCGCCTCGGTCTCCATCCTGGCCTCGATATTGCCGATGCCCGAGGCGATGCCCCTGACCGAGATGTTGATCTCCTCCATGGCAAGCGCGACGCGGCGGTCGCTCTCGGCCTTGGCCTCGCGCTGTCCGGCGTCGAAGCCGGCCTGGTAGGCGCGCGCCTCGGCGGCCGCGATCTTCTGCGCGACCTCGGCTGCGCTCGCGGCCTTCTCGCGCGTCCGGTCGGGCGCGGAGAAGTCGTTGTCGAACAGGAATTTCGCAGGCGCCGCCATCAGTACACCAATTCGTCGTCAGCGCGGTTCTTGGTCAGCATGATCTCGCCCTTGGCAGCGAGATCCTTGGCGAGATTGACCAGCAGCGCCTGCGCCTCGTCGACGTCGCGCAGGCGGACCGGTCCCATCGCCGCCATGTCGTCCTGGAGCATCTTGGCGGCGCGGGAGGACATGTTGCCGAAGAAGAAGTTGCGGACGTCCTCGTTGGCGCTCTTCAGCGCGACGGCGAGCTTGTCCTTGTCGACGTTACGCATCAATGTCTGGGCGGAGCCGGAGTCCAGCTTGACGAGGTCGTCGAAGGTAAACATCAGGGCCTTGATGCGCTCGGCCGATTCCCGGTTCTCCTCTTCCAGCGAGGTGATGAAGCGGGTTTCGGTCTGGCGGTCGAAATTGTTGAAGATTTCCGCCATCACCTCGTGGGCGTCGCGGCGGCGGGTCTGCGACAGGTTTGACATGAATTCGACGCGAAGCGTCTTCTCCACGCTCTCGATGACCTCCTTCTGTACCGCCTCCATCTTCAGCATGCGGTTGACGACATCGAGCGCCAGCTCCTCGGGCAGGATTCCGAGGACGCGCGCGGCATGCTCGGGCTTGAGCTTGGACAGCACCACCGCGATGGTCTGCGGGTATTCGTTCTTGAGGTAGTTGGCGAGCACCTCTTCCTGCACGTTGGAGAGCTTCTCCCACATGTTGCGCCCGGCAGGGCCGCGGATCTCGTCCATGATGCCGTTGACACGCTCCGGCGCCAGGTATTGCTGCAACAGTCGCTCGGTGGCGTCGAAATTGCCCATCAGCGCGCCGGAAGCCGACATGCGCGAGACGAATTCGAGCAGCATGTCCTCGACCGTGTCGACCTCGACCGTGCCGAGGGTGGACATCTCCAGCGAAAGCTGGCGCACCTCCTCGTCGTCGAGCAGCGACCAGATCTTGCCGCCATATTGCTCGCCGAGCGCCAGCATCAGGATTGCGGCGCGCTTCGGTCCCGCTAGCGGCTCGGACCTGCCGTCCTTGGCTCGGTTGCCGGCGCGCTGTGCGAGCGTCGAGATCACGCTGGTGATGTCGTTCGAGTTGGCGTTTTGCAAGGAGGCGGCCATGTCAGTTCACTTCTCGAATCATTTCGCGGGTTCGCTCAGCCATTGGCGGATGATGGCGACGGTTTCGTTGGGGTTGCGCTCGGCGAGCTCGCCGACGCGATGAACGGACTGGGCGTGGACCTGGCCCTGGATGGTGGCGACGTCGATCGCGCTCGCCGTGGCGTTGCCGCTCGGGACCAGCGCGTGGCCGCCGCCCGAGGCGGAAGCGGATTCGTTGGTCAGCGCAGGGGCGCTCAGCGCGCTGGTCAGGGCTGCGACCTCGTCCGAGGCAAGGATCCGCTTCACCAGCGGCCGGATCACCATGAACATCACGACGAGGCCGAGCAGCATCATCACGCCGAGCTCGACGAAGTACATCACGTCGTCCTTGGTGAACTGGAGCGTGCCAAGGAAGCCCGATGGTTCGGCGATCGGGGCAGTCGAGGGCGCGTCGGCAAAGCGCAGGTTGACGACCTCGACCTGGTCGCCGCGCTTCTGGTCGAAGCCGATCGCCGAGCGCACCAGCGTGGCGATACGGTCGAGCTGCTCCTTGGTGCGGTCGGTGTAGGCGAGCTCGCCCTTGTCGTTCTTGGTGTAGATGCCGTCGACCAGCACCGCGACCGAGATGCGGTTGACCCGGCCGGCCTCGGTCACCTCGGTCTTGGTGGTGCGAGAGATCTCGTAATTGTTGGTCTCTTCGGTCTTCTTGCTCTGGTCCTTCGCCGCGACGCCGCTGTTCTGCTGGTTGCCGGGGAGCTCGTTATTGACAGTGACTTGGCCGTTGTTGTCGGCGGTCATGCTCTGCTCTTCGCGGGTCTGGCTCGAGCGCAGCACGCGGCCTTCAGGATCGAACTTGTCGGAGGTCTGGGTGATCTTGTTGAAGTCGAAATCGGCGGAGAGCTGCACCCGGGCGCGGCCCGAGCCGACCACCGAGGAGACGATGTCCTCGACCTGTTTGCGCATCCGCTTCTCGAACGCGGTGCGGCGCTCGTCGCCGAGCGCCTGGTCGGGATCGGTCGCCGCGCCATCGGCGAGCAACTGACCGGACTCGTCGACGATCGAGACGCGCTGCGGCTTCAATCCGTTGACGGCGGAGGCGACGAGATGGCGGATGGCTCGGATCTGCTGCGCTTCCAGCGAGCCGCGGACCCGCACCACGATCGAGGCCGACGGCTCCGGCGCCTCGCGCGAGAACAACGGACGCTCCGGCAGGACGAGGTGGACGCGGGCGGCCTGGATCCGGTCGATGGCGCGGATGGTGCGGGCGAGTTCACCCTCCAGCGCGCGCAGATGATTGATGTTCTGGACGAAGCTGGTGGTGCCGAGCGCGTCCGACTTGTCGAACACCTCGTAGCCGACGCCGCCGCCCTTGGGCAGGCCGCCCTCGGCGAGCTTCATGCGCAGCCGCGTGACCTTGTCCTTGGGCACCATGATGATGGTGCCTTCATTGCGCAGCTCGAACTGGATGCCCTGGCGTTCCAGATCCTTGATAATGCTTGAGGAATCTTCAACGCTGAGGTCGGTGAACAGCGTCGTCATCTGCGGCGTGGTCACGCGCATGATGACGAAGGCAAAGAAGCCGATGAGCGCGGCGGTGACCGCGATCATGGCCCCGAACCGGGCGGCGCCGATACCTTTCAGGAAGTCCAACAGACCTTGCAAGCAATCGCCCCGCCAGATTCGGCCTGCAACCGGCAAGCCGACTGGGCAATTATTGCCTAGGTGATGGTTTCGATATGGTTAACGAAGATTAAGAGGTGGGACAAAAGTGGCGACATGAAAAAAATCGGCCTCGCAGAGCGAGGCCGATTTGCGTCAAACTTGGCGAATTTCCAGATCGCCTACTGGCGATACTGCTGGATGCGCGTGGTGCGCAGTCCGGCAAGACCATGCTGGTCAATGGAAAACTGCCAGGAGAGGAATTCGTCGACTGTCAGGGTGTAACGGCTGCAGGCTTCCTCGAGGGAAAGGAGGCCTCCGCGGACCGCGGCAACAACTTCGGCCTTGCGTCGGATGACCCAGCGTTTGGTCCCCGGTGCAGGCAGGTCCGCGATCGTCAAAGGGCTGCCGTCCGGCCCGATGACGTATTTCACCCTCGGGCGATGGGGTTCTGTCATGGCGTACTCACAAACTCTCAACCACTGAACTCACGCCGAAACCCTACGCCGGTCGGCTTAAAAATTGGCTAAGCCTAAGGCTTCAATACAATTCTCGTTGAAAATGGCTGGAACACGATCGGCCCGGCGGGCTGAAAACACGTTTTCAGACGGCCGGGCGGGGGTCTTCGTAAATACTTTACTAACGAACGAGGCGCGCAACCACGACGCGTCAGGCGAAGCGCGCCGCCTTAGTTGCTCGTGCTGCTGGTCGCGACGATGCTCTTCACCTGGCTCAGCGTGTAGCTGTTGCCGTCGATCGAGAGCAGCGGCGGCGACTGGGTCAGGTCGACGGAATTCACCGTGCCCTGCACCTGCGCGGCGACGCCGACATTGTTGCCCGAAGCGTCCTGGCCGGTCGCCGAGATCGTGTACTTGCCGTCCGGCCACTGCGTGCCGTCATTGCCTTGACCGTTCCAGGTAAAGGGAATGTCGGCGCCGGCGCCGGCCGTATATTTGCCGGTGAACACGGTTTGGCCGCTGGAGTTGGCGATCGAAATATCGACCGTGGCGCTGGAGGGCACGTTGAGGTGCCAGGTCGCCGACGAGTTCGTCATGGTCGCGGTGGTGCCATCGACCACGGCGGTCTTGCCGACGAAGCCCAGCGCCTGCGTTGCCTGCGTGGTCTGTTGCAGGGTGACGAGCTGGGACAGCGAATCGTTGGTCTTGAGCTGCTGTTCGACGCCGGCGAACTGCACCAGCTGCTGGGTGAACTGGTTGGTGTCGAGCGGATCAAGCGGATTCTGGTTCTGAAGCTGCGTGGTGAGCAGCGTCAGGAAGGTCTGGAAATTGCCCGCCAGCGTCGATCCCGTGGTCGAGCTCAGGCTGGAGCTCGACGAGGATGACGAGGATGACGTCTGGGTCGTGCCTGAAACCACTGACGGGGCGGTGGCGGCATTCGTTGTGGTCATGTCGAATACTCCTCACACTCTGATATCGACGCCGCTGCTCGATCCGTGCATGCGGCCGTAGCCGCGTCCCACGGGTGCGGCCTGCACTGCGTCCTCGTCGCTGATGATCAGCCGGCGGGCATTACTGCCATTGTCGTTGTTGTTGCTCGAGTTCTGCCCGGACGAGTTCTGGTCGCGCAGGCTGAATGACAGGCCGTTGCTGCCGGTCTTCAGGCCGGCATCGTCGAGCGCGCGCTGCAATTGCGGCGCATCCTGCCGCAGCATCGAGAGCGTCTCCGGCTTCTCGACGGTGAGATGCGAGGTAACCTGTCCGTTGCGGTCGACGTTGATGCGCACGTCGATGCGGCCGAGCTCGGCCGGATCGAGACTGATGTCGAACCTGGTCTTGCCGGCGCGCGCGGCCGCGGCGATCTCGACCGGCACCCCGCTGATCGGCACGGCTGTGGAAGTGGCGGCGGTCGCGGTCAGCGTCGCCGTCGATGCGCCTGCGACCGAGGTCGTCGTGGTCTGCGGCGCCTGCACGGCGGCAGCGGCCTGGGCGCCGGTGTCCGTCGTGCTGGTCAGCGCCTGAGTGCTGGCCGCGTGGTCGTGCGTCGGTGCCGTGCCTGGTGCAGCCGAAGCGGTCTTGTCCGATACGTCGGCCTTGGCCTCGGTCGTGTTGCCCTCGACCTGCGGCTTGGCGGCTTGAGGATGCGCGGCCGTGGTTGCAGTTGCCGGCGCCTGGTTGGACGCCGTGCCGGTCGTGCTCGTCTTGCTCGTATCCTGCCCGAGATTGGAAACGTCGGTGTTCTGCTGCGTCGTGGCGGCGGCCTTGAATGACGTCTTGGGCGTCGCCTGTGCGACAGTGGCGGTCAGCGCACCCTGGGTTTGCGGATCGGTCGGCGAAGCACCGGCCGTCTCGCTGGCGGCCGCATCCGTCAGCGCCGCTTTCGCTGCGGTGCCGGCATCGGCGGTCTTGTTGCCGGTTGCGTCGGTCTGGACGGCCGGCGCAGTGATCTGCGCCGCGGTCGAGGCGCTCGCGGCGATCCCAGCGGCGGCGATCGTCAGCGGAGAGTTTGAATTGCTGGCCGCCTGGCTGGCGGCCGCGTTCGGATCGACCGGCACGACCGGGGCCGCGACGATGACGGCGTTCGGATCAGGCGTAGTGGACGCCACGGCTGCCTGCGTGGGATCGGCCTGAATGGCGGCGGCGACACCGTCGGTGTCCTCGGTCTTGTCGCCCTTGCTGTCATTGGATTTTTCGGTCGATTTCGTGCCGGAGGCGTCCGACCTGCCTTTGGTCTTGTCGGGCGCCTTGGCGGGATCGGCGGGCGTGTCGGTGGCGGCAGACGTCGAACTGTCGGTCGCGTCAGTCGATCTGCTCTGCGACGACGGATCGCTCGAGGAAGTGTCGTGCGTGCTCTTGTCGGAGGAGGACGACGAGGAGCTGTCGGTGCGGCGCGGCGCCGGGTCGGAGGTCGTACTCGGCGTGCTGCCGGCAGCCGTCGTGTTACTGTCGACGAGCGCACCGAACTGGTCGTTCGCCGCAGCCCCCTGCGAGCGGGCAGGTTTTGGCGGTGTGGTCTGGACCGACACGCTTGCGGCTACATCTGACGTCACGCTGACCACGGACACGCCCCTTGAAATGAAACTCAGGACAAGGGGTTAGCAAGGAGCGGGCCAGCCAGGCTAAGTATTGCTTTATACAACAAGATCAAATACTTAATACATGGGGCGGGACGCCAGGAAGGCCTCCGAAGCCCAGCCCATTTCTGCCTCCCGGCAAGAATTGCCCTAAGCGCCCGGCGAAAGCCTCCCCTGCGATTGCTTCAGGGGAATACGGCCTATATTAAAGGGTAGCTCTCAGCCGCTTTCGACCGGGCAAGCCGACTCGTGGAACTATTCCCGTTCCCTGAGACCGTCCCTTTCCCGACCGATCAACGCGGGATCAGCGGAACACTTCCGCCGCAAGTCGCCTTCAACAGCCGGAACCATGCGCAACAGTCTGGATCTCAAAGGCCGTCCGCAGGACACCAGGGTCGTCGTCGCCATGTCGGGCGGCGTGGACTCCTCGACGACGGCTGCGCTGCTGAAGGCCGAGGGCTATGACGTTGTCGGCATTACACTCCAGCTCTACGATCATGGCGCGGCGACCCATCGCAAGGGCGCTTGCTGCGCCGGCCAGGACATTCACGACGCGCGCGATGTCGCCGCCAAGCTCGGCATTCCCCATTACGTGCTCGACTATGAGGACCGCTTTCGCGAATCCGTCATCGACAATTTTGCCGACAGCTATGCGCTCGGCGAGACGCCGGTGCCGTGCATCGAGTGCAACCGCTCCGTCAAATTCCGCGATCTCCTGAAGACCGCGCGCGAACTCGGCGCGGTCGCGCTTGCCACCGGTCACTATGTCGCCTCGCGCGGCCTTGCCGACGGCTCCCGCGCGCTGGTGTGCGCTGCAGATAGCGAGCGCGACCAGAGCTATTTCCTGTTCGCGACCACGCGCGAGCAGCTCGATTATCTACGCTTCCCGCTCGGCGACATGACCAAGACCGAGACGCGCGAGCTCGCCCGCCGCTTTGGCCTCAGCGTGGCCGACAAGCATGACAGCCAGGACATCTGCTTCGTGCCGACCGGGCGCTACACCGACATCATCACGCGGCTGCGCCCCAATGCGATGGAGCCCGGCGACATCGTCGATCTCGATGGTCGCGTCATCGGCCAGCATCACGGCATCGCCAATTTCACCGTCGGCCAGCGCCGGGGCTTAGGCATCGCCTCCGGCTCGCCGCTCTACGTGGTGCGGCTCGAGGCCGCGACCCGCCGCGTCGTGGTCGGCCCGCGCGATGCGCTGAAGATGCACCGTATCGTGCTGCGCGACGTCAACTGGATCGGCGACGGCGATATCGATCGGGCCATCGGCGGCGGCCTCGAAATGTTCGTGCGCGTGCGCTCGACCCGCGCGCCGCAGCCAGCGTGGCTGCGCGGCGGCAACGGCCATTACGAGGTCGAGCTGGTTGCGGGCGAAGAGGGCGTCTCGCCGGGACAAGCCTGCGTATTCTACGACGCGCCATCGGGGCAGGCGCGCGTGCTCGGCGGCGGCTTTATCCAGAGCGCGGCCGCGAAGATCGCAAGCGATGCGGCGCGGCCGCTCGCGGAAGCGGTGCGCGGTTAAAATCTTTATAGGGCAGGGGGCATGGCAGCAGATATCTCGCGCGCCGGGGTCGAGAAGGCCTATGGCCGCTGGGCGCCGGTCTACGATCTCGTCTTCGGCAAGGTGTTCGACGCGGGACGCCAGTCGACCATTGCGGAGGCCGACAAGATCGGTGGCCGCATCCTCGACGTCGGCGTTGGTACCGGCCTGTCGCTGTCGGATTATTCGCGCTCGACGAAAATTTGTGGCGTCGACATTTCCGAGCCGATGCTGCGCAAGGCGCAGGCGCGTGTGCGCGCGGAAAAGCTCGGCAATGTCGAGGTGCTCAGCGTGATGGATGCAAAGAACCTCGCATTCCCCAATTCCTTCTTCGACGCGGTGGTTGCGCAATACGTCATCACCGCGGTGCCCGATCCCGAAGGTACGCTCGACGAATTCGTGCGTGTGTTGAAACCCGGCGGCGAATTGATCCTCGTCAATCACATCGGCGCCGAGAGCGGACCGCGAAAAATCTTCGAACTCGCCTTTGCACCGCTCGCGCGCCGGCTCGGCTGGCGCCCCGAGTTTCCCTGGGACCGCCTCGTCGACTGGCAGAAGCGCCACGGCGGCATCACGCTCGCCGAACGGCGCCCAATGCCGCCGATGGGCCACTTTTCGCTGATCCGCTACCGCAAATCGTGAACGTAGCTGGCTGGAACATGCGCATATCCCCGCGCGTTTCCGTCTCATGCGCACGACATCAAAGCTCATCCTTGCAAGCCTCCTGATAGCGGCCTCAGGCACCGCGATGGCTCAGGCTCCGCCCAGCCCGGCGACGCCGCCACAGGCGACCGCGCCGCCGCCCCCGCAACGCGCCAGCGACTGCACGCCGACCCAGAGCGATCAGCCCCGCGGCACGGTGAGGCCCGACGGCCAGACCACCGGCCAGGCTCGGGAACCGCTCGGTGACAAACTGGCCAAATCCGACGGCGTGCTGTGCCCGCCCTCCGGCGTCGATCCCGAAATGCGCGCCCCCGCGCCCGAGGTCGGCAAAACCCCGATCATCCCGCCCCCCGGCAGCCCTGGCGGCGACCCCAATGTGAGGCCGAAGTAGGCCTATTTCTTCACCTCTCCCCACATCCGGGGGGAGAGGCCGAACTCCACGGAGCGCGAATTTCGGGTGAGGGAGCTTCTACGAGTCTGGTGCCGAAAAGGGCGCGCTGGGCGGCCACCTTGCTTGACAGCCCGCTGCCCCCTTCCTTATATGCCGCGCGTTCGCGAGATCGGCCGTTTCGGCCCCGCGAGCCCTGTGGCGGGGTAGCTCAGCTGGTTAGAGCACGGGAATCATAATCCTGGGGTCGGGGGTTCGAGTCCCTCCCCCGCTACCACGTATGACCCACTATTATGGTGGGCCTGCGGAAAGACTTCCCCGCCGATTAGGGCGGCGAGTTTACCTTTCACCTCGACTTCGAAGCCCTGCCATGGTCCCTTCGGGTAGAGGGTGATGCTGTGCACTAACGCCCGAAAATCGTCGATCAAGGAACCGCGATCGTCGTCTGCGCCGGCATGGTCCGCCATTGTCTCGGCAAGCGCGTTCACAGTGTTGATGTAGCGGTCGAGGGTCGCCGGATGGAGAGCGATGGGGACGGGGGCCTCTTCGAGCGCGGCCAACTCGGCCTCGACGCGCAATCGCTCCTCCTTTAACTCCGCGATCCGCAGCTTGGCATCCTCTTCGGAGATCACGTACTTGATCACAAGATCGATGTTGCGCTGGCGCTCGCCTTCGATCCGATCACGTTTCGCCTCCAGTCGCGCGCGAACCGCGACCGCGTTCCCCGCAAGCCGCTCTCGTTCACTGTTGTATTTGCGCACATAAGTCTCGATCAGCTGCGGATCCTTTAATTCCTCGGCCATACCACTGAGTACGAGCCCTTCGATATCGCGCAGGTAGATGATCCTGCGATTTGAACAGCTCCCGCTCTCGCGAACCGCCGAACAGCGAATCCTGGTCTTTCCGGTCTTGTCACGATCGTGAACCGACATGCCGGATCCGCAACATCCGCAGCGAAGGAGGCCAGAGAGGAGATGCGGTGCACGTCGCTTAACGTGGCTCGCCAAATGGCTCTTCTCGGTCTTCAGAGCCAGAGCCTGCTCCCAAACTGACTGTTCGACGATCCGTAGTTGAGGCACATCGATGCTTTGCCACTCGTCACGAGAGTTCGGGCGAGACAGTCGCTTCCCGGTGTCAGGATCCTTGACCATGCGGACCTTGTTCCAGACGATCCGGCCGGCATAGAGTTCGTTGAAGATGAGCCCAGCACCACGTTGGGCGTTGCCGTTAATCGTCGATGCGTTCCATCGCCGCCCCCGCGGTGGATGAACGTTTTCTCGGTTGAGATCGTGTGCGATCTCGCGAGGTGTTCGTCCCCCAGCATACGCCACGAAAATACGCCGGATGATGGCAGCCTCTTCTTCCACGATTTCAAGCTCACCGGGTTTGCCGGGAATCGATCGATATCCGTAGGCGCGACCCCCGGCGTGCCGGCCATCGCGTACCACGCCGGCCATACCGCGACGGACCTTCTTCGCTCCGTCTTCTCGCTGCATCTGTCCTACGAGGCCTCGAATCCCAATCAAGATAGAATCCGCAGTGCCGTCATGGACGGCCTGGATTTCGATCCCCTGGAAAGACAACCGTTTGTGGATGCCGGCCAAATCTTCCATGTCACGTGAAAGCCGATCCAGTGCTTCCACAATGACGACCGTGAAAAGGCGCTGGCGCGCCGCATCCATCAGCTGCATCAAGCCATCACGGCCGAATACCGAGGCACCAGAACGAGCCTTGTCCTCAAAAGTCGCAACGACATTGAGTTGATGGCGGGCCGCATAGGCCTGGCATAGAGCAATCTGATCCTCAGTCGATTTTTCGTTTTGAAGCTCGGTCGAGAACCGAGCATATATTGCTGCGAGCTTCATTTTGAATACCACCGCTGATGCGCATCTCGCCAGCGGCATCAAGATGGTTTTTCATCAGACGCTCGCTTTCAAAAAGATGATCGCGTCTAGCGTCGGCAATTGCAAGTGCTTCAACAAATTTGATCAGAATGGGATCTATTTCGCTTGAGGTTGCTCGCCGCGATACCCGATCAACCACTCCCCTCATTCTCGCGCGCTTCATCCGAGCAGGATGCAGCGCTCATTTAAGAAAGGGCACAACGCATTCGCTCGATCGTAGAATTGGATATCATAAGAGACGAAACGGACAGGTGATGCTATCTGGGGCAGAGTTGCGACCTGCAATCAGAGTGTTATGAGCGGCAGATCGGTCAAACCGCAAAGCGGCTGCGCGATAGTGCCAGACCTTACGGCCTGGCCCCGATCCGGTTTCACCCTCAGCCAACAGCAGAGGAGATGGGCCGCCGGTTGCGGGTATCGACCGACTCACTGGACTTTATCTAACTCGCGTTTCGGACGCCATCCGACTGGATCAGCGATCCAGCGGTTGATGTCGGATTCGTGCCAGCCGGTGCCGTTGACGCTGATCTTGATTTGGGCCGGGAAAGTGCCCTCAGCGATCTTGCGGTAGATGGTTGACCGGGACAGCCCGGTCCGGGCAAGGACGGTCTTCAAGCGGACGATACGATCTGGTTCTCGCATGGCTGTGCTGCCTCCTGCTGGCTGTTTCTGACTGCTCCTGAGACCAGACAGGACAGGCCGCTACGTCGCGCAACAGAGTTTCTCGCGTCGCCGTACCGTGGCGTGCAGACGGCCGCAAATGGATGGGTCAAATTTCGATGCCGCGGCCTCTGCCGAGGTCGATGCCGTGTGTGAACGCGAGTTCGATGCCAAGCCGGCGGCCTGAGTCGAACGCGATGCCAAGCTCCCTCTTGCGGTTGGCGAGGACGGATTCTAGTTGCGGATCGCGTTCGAGGCTTCTCGCCATATCGCCCATGACCGAGCGCGTGGCCCTGTAGCCGGACATGTCGCCCGCCTGATATTGGCGCAGGCGGGTCTGGTCGAGCTCCTGCCAGCGCTCCACGAAACGGTCGGCGCGGCGGCCCGGATTGATGCGCAGTTCGGTTTCAAGCTGGAGGGCGCGGACGGCGCGGTTGATGCGTCCGCCAGCGGCCTCGTGGGCAAGCTCCGGGTTCTTCTTGTAGGCGGCTTCGGCATCATGCGAGCCGTAGGGCCGGACGTCCTCGAAGATCCGGCGAGCCTTCTGTAGTTCTTTCACTTGGTCGGGACTCGCCTTGCCGCCCGTCTCCTGCGCCTCGAAGATCGCATCCACGGCGCGGGCATGGCGCACCAGCGCCCGCGTGCGCAGGCGCCGCGCTTCCGCGTCCGGATCTTGCGCCACGTTCTTTGCCGGCACTTTGGCTGCGCGCCGCTCGGCCGGCAGATCGCTCCTGCCCCTTTCCGGCATCTCCCGTTCCGGCCTCTGTCCGCTATCCGGGCCGGACACATCTACGAGCGGGCGCAACCCCTCGAGCATGTTGCGTACCTTCTCTGGCACGACCTTGCGAACGATCTCGGCCACGCGCTCTCGAAAGGTGATCCCACGCCGCTCGGCAAAGCTCTGTGCCGCGTCGGCTCGTTCATAGTCCAAGGCCATGTCCTTGGCCCGGTCGCGCGACAGGGTGCGGACCAGCCGGTCCTGATTGGCAAAGTCGTCACGACTATAATGCAGGTCCACGCCGTCGCGGTGCCGCGACAGGGCGACATAGCTGCTGTGGGCATCCATGCCTGGCGTCGCCAGCACATGGGCGCGGTCTACCGTCATGCCCTGCGCCTTGTGGATCGTCGCCGCATAGCCATGGTCGATCCGGTTATAATCCTTGAGGTCGAAGCGGACGGATCGGCCATCGTCAGTCTGCACGGTCATGGATTGCGTGCTGATCTGCTCGATGGTCCCGAGCGTGCCATTCTTCACGCCAAGGCCGCGCTCGTTCTGCAGGAACATGACGCGATCCCCGCTGGCAAAATTTCTCGCGCCGCGTTCAACCGTCAGGCGGAGGTCATCGCCCAGATCACCCGCAGCCCGCATTCGCTCGCGCGCTGACTCGTTGAGTGCGCGAACTTCATCGTTGGTATGAGTTAGAATGATCCGGCTCCGATCCGGTGATGCCTCCCGGTCGCGATCCCAGCGGTCGATCAGCTCGTTGCGGGCCTGCCCGCGAGCTTGGGCTTTATGCACCATGCCGTGGGAGCGATAGGCCTCAAGCGCATGGCCGGCTCTGCCGTTGGCGAGATCACGCGTGGCGTCCCGCTGCCAATCCTCCAGCTGGCGGCGCACCTCGCCGATTTCGGCGCCGCGATGGCGCCCGTGGATCGAGCGGAACGCCGCGCCGGCTTCGATGGATTGCAACTGCTTGGGATCGCCGACCAGCACCACCTTCGCGCCGGCCTTTGCCGCATGGGACAGCACGCGCTCCAACTGACGCGTGCCGACCATGCCCGCCTCGTCGATCACCAGCACATCGCGGGTCGTAAGCTCGTCGCGGCCCTGCTGCCAGCCATGCTCCATGCTGGCAATGGTGCGCGACGCAATGCCCGATCCGCTCTCGAGATTTTCTGCCGCGATGCCGGACAGCGCCACGCCCCTGACCTCATAGCCCGCTGCTTCCCATGCCTCCCGCGCCACGCCCAGCATCGCGCTCTTGCCGGTCCCGGCATGGCCGACCACGATCCCAAGATCGCGCCCATCCGTGACATGCGCCAGCGCGTCGGCCTGTTCGCCCGACAGGACAAGGCCGCGCGCTTCCGCACGCGCCAGGGCGGCTTCGCGGTCCACGCCACGCAGCTCATGGCGTTCCCGCTCCGCCATCAGTTCGGCGGCGCGGCGTAGGCGTTGTTCCGCCTCGATCATCTCGCGGGTGGTGAACCGATCCTCGCCGCGAGCGTCCTTGCCAAGTTCGACCAGATCTGGGGCGCCGCGCATCGCGCCCATCACCGCGTTGAACTGCTCGACCCCGTCGCTGTGCCGATGCGCGAACTTCGCCATGTCGCGCTGCGTGAAGGTCGATTGTTGCTGGGTGATTGCGTCCAGCCCAAGGGAGGGATCGGCGATGATCCGCGCACCATTGCCGCGCGCGATCTCGCGGTGCATCTCGGCGCGGTCGGCTTCGAGCTCTTCGCCTTCTATGCCTCGAACCTCGATACGTTTAGCGGGCGCGCCGATCTGACTTTGCGGCTCCAGCGCAATGCCCTGTGCTTCAAGGCTGCGATGGTCGATCCGCGCGTCAATGTCGAGCTCGGCTAATCGCTCATTGGCAAGCTCGGCCCAGCGTTCGCGCCAGCGCTCCACCATCTCCGTGCGGTTCCACTCCCGCACCTTTTGGCCAAAGCCTTTCTCGTCCACCGCGCGCATGGTCAGCATGACATGAGCATGGGGCTTGGGCATGCCGTCCTCGGCCATGTCCCAATGCACATTGAGATCGGCGATCATGCCCCGATCCACGAACTCGGCCCGAACGAAATCGCGAGCGAGTTCTATGCCTTGTGCTTCAGTCATCTCGCGCGGGATGGCGAATTCCACCTCGCGGGCAAGCTGCGCGTCCTTCCTGATTTCGAAGGCTTCGACATCGTTCCACACCCGTTCGCGGTCGCTCCATGCCTCTGGCGCATTCTCGGGCAGCACCATCTCGGAATGGACGACGCCGCGCTTGGCAGAAAAATCATGGCAACGCTCCAGCCGCTCGTCACGCAGCCGCGAGGCGGAGCGGTAGGCGGCTGACGCCACCGCGCTTGACCCGGACTTACGGCCAATGACCTTGACGTGAAGATGATAGATCGCCATCGCGATCAGATCAGTGGCACAGCGAAGCGCACGTCGGAACGACGTATAAGCGCGCCCTCCCTCGAAAAATTCTCGGGAGCGACTACCGCGTCCCAGGCCGTCCTGACGACGTTACAGCGTTCTGCCAGTCCCTCAACTATCATCGCTCCATAGACAGTTTACGGAGAATATGATGCGCAAGCCACGAGACTTTGACGCGGAACTGAAAGCGCTCGAAGACAAAGCGCGCGGCCTCAAGAGCCACAAGGTGCAGCAACTCGGCGAACTGGTCATCGCCACCGGGGCTGACACACTCAACAGCAATGAACTGGCAGGTGCGCTGATCGTGCTGGCCGAAACAAAAGAGGCCGGAAAGAGGGAGGCATGGGCCAGGCGCGGGGCCGCGTTCTTTCAAGGACGGTCGCGGCGAAATGCACCGGCAGCTGAGCGCGACACGAACGGCGCTCCGGCGCAAGCGGGCGGCGCGCAACCGGCATCAGGCCGCAAGGGCGCGACATGACATGCGCACATGGCAGGTCGAGCGCCGCAAGCGCACGCGACACCTCATCGAACTCGGCGGCCTCGTCGTCAAAGCCGGGATCGTCGACCTGACCGGCGATGATCGCGC
The DNA here is from genome assembly GCF_053572325.1 of Bradyrhizobium sp. UFLA05-112. Taxonomy (NCBI): domain Bacteria; kingdom Pseudomonadati; phylum Pseudomonadota; class Alphaproteobacteria; order Hyphomicrobiales; family Nitrobacteraceae; genus Bradyrhizobium; species Bradyrhizobium sp. UFLA05-112. The sequence continues at coordinate 120,669 of NZ_JBANBK010000007.1, forward strand.
CACTATTCTCGGTGCGCTGCTCTGGATGGCTGACAAGCTCAGAAGCGATCAACACGAACGGGTGCGGGCGCTTTGGGCGGCACAGGGGAAACAAGCGTTCGAGGCGGACCCAGAGACACAAACGCAGGCGCATCTAATTGTCCCAGCAACTCGTCGTTGAGGCACGACAATGACACGTCAGCCGCACGACTGCGTACTAGTAGCGACGTTCGAGCGTGCCGTTGAAAGCAGGAACGACCGAACTCGCGATCTTTGTCACGGCGTGACTCAGAATGTTGCGTTCATACTGGTTGCTCCGGTCGTTGCGAAATTTAACCATCACACAACGCGGCGGCTTGAACCACATTTGCAAGACCTTCCAGCTTGTAAAGACGGCGCAGGTGTTTGACATTTACCTGCTAACGTTCGCACCGGAGCAACACATGAATGTGCCTACCGTAGCGCATGCGCGTCTTGGAATCTCCAGGCAAAACCTTCCATTGATGCCTACGACGCATTATCTCGTTCCTCGATAACAGCTCGTTTCCGATTGCTGAGCCAGCTGCCGCATTTGCTTTCGCGTCAGTATTAATGGCAAGGACTCGAACCCCTTTTGTGAGCCGGGAGCCGGGCATACCGAAGCGTTAAGCCTCCAACGGGAAGGATGGCCAAAAATGCGCAGGACAGCCCGAGGGTGACGTAGGCCGTAGCGCCGAGTGCCGTTCCCGCGAGGAAGCCAAGCCAGAGCGGGAGTAGCGCTGCGAGGTCACGCCCTGCATCTGCAGGTGTACCGGCGCGCTCTGTGCACCCATCGCAGCCATTCCGAATAGCAACGCGACGATCGCGGCCGGAGCGTCCAATCCCCGAAACGGTATGCCGGCCAGACACGAAGCTAAAAAACCGATCAACAAGATCCATTCGATCGCCAAGCTCCGGGCTAACGCGGCGCGCGGGCAGTCTCTTATCGAATGAATGAGTAGTGATACCGCGACGCCAGCAAAGAAGAATGAAGGGATGGCAAGAAGCTTTTCGGGCGCGACCGGTTCCTTCTTAACAAGTTCCGTTCCGACAAGAACGAGACTTCCCGTCACCTGCGCGACGAAAATGCCGAACAAACCGAGATAAGTGCAGCTGTCGACGTAACCGGCGACGAGGCTGAGCATGACGGGGATCGACCGTGGAACTACAATCGGGATTGCTGGTGACTCGCTCATGTGCTCTTCTTAGTTGTCGAACTGTTGCTTACGATGCGGGTGCCGCTGCTTTGCAGACAAAGGAGCAGAGCCCGCGTAGGAGACCATCTCGGCGTCGTAGCAGTGCATCACCAGGACAGGGATGCACGTTCGCGACGCGAGTGAGTGCGATGGCGCCTTCGGAGCGACGACGTGCTCACTTCATGACCAGCAGGATTACGACGCCGAAGATCGCGAGTACGATGCGGCTGACGGCGTACGGGATGGTGTAACCGATCGCCGGAATAGTGCTCTTGGCGGCTTCCTGAATCGCGCCCAGCGCCGGGGTCGCGCTCCGGGCGCCGGCGCAGGCCCCGAGCAGGATGGCCGGGTGAAACCTGAACAGATACTTGCCGAGGACGAGAGCGACGATGAGGGGCGCCAACGAGGCGAATATGCCGGCAACGAACAGGCTGATGCCGTAGGTCGCCAGCCCGGAAGTCAGGCCGGGACCGGCGTTCAAGCCGACCACGGCCAAGAAGCCCGAGAGTCCAACATTGTTGAACACCCAGAGCGCGGGCGCGGGAATGGCCCCGAACGTGCGATAGACGGAGCGCAGGTACCCGAAGACCAGGCCGGCAATGAGCGTCCCGACGAAGGCACTAAGGCTAAGCGGAATGCCGGCTACGTTGACCGTGATCAAGCCGACGAGGCTGCCGATCACAATGCCCGCGCCCATGAAGGCGATGTCCGACCTGGACGAGCGGCGGTCGGCGTAGCCGAGCGACGTCGCCAGATCTTCAACGAATTTCCGAGCGCCACGCAACGTCAGCACATCCCGGCGTTGGATCACCAGATCCGGACTCGGCTCGATTGCCTGACCGGCGCGCGTGACGCGAAGGAGGAAAATGGAACGCCCAAAGCGCACGAACTCGTCTTGCTCAAGTTCGCGAACGGTTCGATTGGCGGCGGCCTTCCTTGTGACGACGACGTCCATCTCCTCGACTACATAAGTAAGGAGCTCGGGATCCTCGACCTCGGGGCCGACGATGCGTTCGGCGCTAAGAAGCGCGCGTTGAGGGCCGGAGATCGCAAGCGTGGCGCCCTTCTCGACAGGAGCGTGCGTATCGGGTTCAAGAATCTTGTTCCCCTGGCGATAGCGCGTGATCACCGCGCCATCGAAGGCCCCATTCAGGTCCCGCGGCGATTGTCCAGCGAGGTCGTCATTCTCCAACCGGTAGCTGCGCGTGGTCAGCGGCCGCCACGCGGATTCGACGCCCGGCTCGGTGCCATGCGTGCCCATCTTGGCCTCATATCGCTTGCATTCGTGCACCAGATCGATGCCCAGAAGCCTGGGTCCGAGCGTGGCCAGAAACCACGCTGATCCGACGGCGCCGAACGGGTAGGTCACGGCGTAGGCGATCGCGACCAGGCTGGCCATCGACGCAGTCTGTTGCGGATCAAGACCGAGCTCGCCCATGTTGGCTGTTGCGACGCCAAGGGTGCCGGAGTTCGTGTAGCTGCCCGCGAGCAAGCCTGCCGCAACTGCAGGGTCGTAGCCGAGAAGTCTTGCTGCGACATAGGCGGCCCCAAGGCCGGTGCAGCAAACAATCAGCGTAAATGCGACCTGCGGCAGTCCGTCCGTCTTAAGTGCGCGAATGAATACTGGCCCGACGCTATATCCGACGGCGAACAGGAACATCATGAAGAAGGTGTCCTGTACCGCGGGATCGATGTGGATATGGAGTTGTCCGATCAGAAGGCCAGCGATCAGCGTGCTCGTCACCGCACCAAGGCTGAACGTGCCAAACTTGAGATTACCGAACCAAAATCCGATCGCGAGTGTGAGAAACAACGCAATCACCGGATTTTGGCGTAACGTGTCCACAAGAGTCTGAAAAATCTGCACGACGATCTTCCTATTTGCTGGGGCCGATTGATGCGAACGTTCTTCGCAATCTTTGCTTTTGGCGTGATGAGTAGGCGCGAAACTCCCCGCTCAGTGGAGCTTCACCCGCGGGCTGGTTCGCCTCGACAGGGCGCGAGCAATTGCGCCGAAGATGGCGCCCGCGGTTCCGCGTAGCGCGCGTTCGTGCATGAGGCGCAGCGAGCGGTACATCAACCCCGCGACCAAGCCCTCGATGAAGACGCCGCGCCCGAACAGAAAGCCCGTCAGATTTCCGACAGTGCCCCAGCGCCCGAGTGACACCAGGGAGCCGAAGTCCCTGTACACGTAGGGAAGGAGTGGTGCTGAACGCAGCCGCCGGTCGATCTGACGCACCATGTGCGCTGCCTGCTGATGCGCTGCCTGCGCGCGTGGTGGGACCAGAGTAGACGTACCCGGCCGTGGGCACGCGGCGCAGTCACCGATTGCGAAAACGTTGGGGTCGCGGGTCGTCTCCAACGTCTGCTGCACCACGAGCTGGTTGGCGCGATTGACTTCCAGCTGGTCGAGGTCTCGCAACACCGGGGGCCCTTTGACCCCGGCTGCCCACACCACTAGCTCCGAGCTGATGAAACTTCCGTCGGCGAGCTTGAGGCCCTGCGCGGTCACCTCCACCACCTTGGCTCCGGTACGAACCTCGATTCCCATCTCATCAAGAAGACGATGAGTCGCCTCTGAGATGCGTTCGGACAGTCCAGGCAGAACTCGATCTGCTGCTTCAATCAGCACGAGGTGGATGTCGCGCTCGGGATCGATGCGATCTAACCCATAGGCGACCACTTCGCGTGCCGTGCGTTGCAGCTCCGCGGCGAGTTCCGTGCCGGTTGCACCGGCGCCGACAATCGCGACGTGCAACTGGCCGGGACGCACCTCGCCGGGCTGCGTCTGGGCGCGGAGGCATGCATTGACCAGCCGCCGATTGAAGCGCGCGGCTGCCGCCGACGTTTCGAGCGCCACCGCATGCTCGGCAACGCCGGGCGTGCGGAAGTCATTGGTGAGGCTGCCGATCGCGATGACGAGGGTGTCGTAGCCGATGGCGCGAGACGGGGTGATCTCGCGGCCCTCGTCGTCGAAGCTGGCGGCCAGATGCACTTCCTTCTCGGCGCGATCAAGCCCGACGATCTCGCCGAAGCGATAGCGGAAACCGTGCCAATGTGCTTGTGCGAGGTAGCTCAGCTCGTTTTCGCCCGGATCCAGACTGCCAGCCGCGACTTCGTGCAGCAGTGGCTTCCAAACATGCGTCCGGGCGGAGTCAACCAGTGATATCTCTGCTCGTCCGCGCTGACCGAGACGGTCGCCGAGACGAGTGGCCAACTCCAGCCCGGCGGCGCCGCCGCCAACAATGACGACGCGATGAAGGTGCTGCTCGTCGGTCGAGGATGCTGCGCGCGGCGTATCCTCCCGCGCCGGCTCGGTAAGGGCGTTTTCGAACGAACCACGCAATTCGAATGAGGACGTCATCGGGCTTACTCCTGATACGCGGGACGATACGCATGCGCGCGGATGAAGGCGCCGACATCCTTGGGCCGGGACACGCGCGAGATGCCCTTGTCGAAAATGTGCTTGGCGACTTGCTCGGCGACATGGAGCGAGGTTTCCAGGATCCGGCTCTGAGGCGGATAGATAAGTCCGGTCGCGAGGTTTTCCTCCGTGACCTGGTCAGCCACGGCTTTGGCTGCAACGATGAACATCTCATCGGTCACCCGCGTCGCCTCCGTAGCAAGCACGGCCATGCCCATGGCAGGAAAAATGTAGACGTTGTTGCCTTGGCCCGGCACTAACGTGCGTTCGCCGATCTTCACCGGTGGGAATGGACTGCCGCTTGCGAAGATCGCGCGTCCCTTGGACCAGCGATAGGCCTCTTCAGCCGTGCATTCCGAACGCGAGGTGGGGTTCGAATATGGGAAGATGATCGGCCGCTCGTTGATCTCCGCCATGGCCTCGATGACCTGCTGGTTGAAGAGTTTCGGTACGGTGCTGACGCCGATGATGCCGGTAGGCTTAAGCGCCGTAACCGCGTCCACGAAAGTTGTGATTGGTGAATGCTCGATCGCGAAAGGCCTCTGGAAGTCGGCAAGGTCTTTGCGCGATTTGACCATGAGGCCGTTGATGTCGAAGAGGGCGTTGCGGGCGCGCCCCTCAGCGATGTCCATGCCCTCCATCGCCATTGCCTGGCTGATGAGCTCCGCGATGCCGGTCGCTGCGGAGCCGCCGCCGAGGAAGAGGAAACGCTGCTCCGTGAGCTTGCTCTTGGAAATGCGCAGTGCTGCGAGGATGCCGGCCAGCGCGATGCTGGCGGTGCCCTGAATGTCGTCGTTGAAGGTGCAGACCTTGTCATGATAGCGGGAGAGAATGGGCACGGCGTTGAAGTTTGCGAAATCCTCCCACTGGATGCAGCACTTCGGGTAAAGGTCCTCGACGGCCGAGACGAACTCGTCGACGAAGGAAGCGTAATCGTCGCCGCGCACGCGTTGCTGGCGCAGGCCAAGATAGAGCGGGTCCTCGAGCAGATTCTGGTTGTTGGTGCCGACATCGAGAACGACAGGCAGGCAGTGTCGCGGCGGAACGCCGGCGCAAGCCGTGTAGAGCGCAAGCTTCCCGACCGGAATACCCATGCCCCCGACGCCGAGATCGCCCAGACCGAGGATGCGCTCGCCGTCGGTGACGACGATGAAGCGCACGTCCTTTTCCGGCCAGTTGGACAGCAACTCCTTCAAGCGGCCGCGCGCACTGATCGGCAGGTAGATGCCCCGCGCGCCGCGAAAAATATGGTCGAACTTCTGACAAGCTTCGCCGACCGTCGGCGTATAGACGAGGGGCATGTAGGTCGCCGGATCAGACATCAGGACGGCGTAGTACAGTGTTTCGTTGCGCGCCTGCAGATCCGACAGCACGAGGTATTTCTGTAGATCGTCATCGAGATTGGTGATCTCGTCGTGAACGCGCGCCACCTGGTGCTCGATCGGAAGCACGGCGGGTGGCAACAGGCCCTCGAGCCCGTATTCGCGGCGCTGAGCCACAGTGAATGCGGTCCCCTTGTTCAAGCGCGGGCTATGAAGCAGCTCAGAACCTGTCAGACGCTCGTTAGTTGCTTTGGTCATATTGATTTCTCCTATTGCTACGAGGATGGGTTGGGTGTGTTCGGTTCGCTTCGCTTAGTAGTCTCGTGGCGCGTTGCCGATCTTCCCTCTGAAGACATTCAGGCTGATCGCGGTGTAGACGAGCATCAGGGGGAAGACTGTGTATAAGAGACAGACGGCACGGTGTCCTTGCGAGCGCGAACGCTGACAGCGAGAGCGATGGCGGCAAACGCGGCGGCTACGGGGAAGACGAATAAGTAGGGACGTTCGATCCACCGCATCATGACCGGAAGGGCCTGGGCCAGAGCGCAGACAAACACGATGATCAGGAAGACGAGCAGCCCGCCCGACAGGTACGGGATGACGCGATATGCGCTGTCCCGCACATCGCCTTCACACTTGCGCACAAGCCAACAGGCGCCGAGCAAGGTGTAGCCGAGGCAGAGTCCTACGCCGCAGAGGAGCGCGAACGGGCTTAGCCAGCCGAATTCGCTGCCGGAGTAGTGACCGGCCGAAATCGGCAGGCCCTCGACCAGGGCGCCGACGGTGAGTCCCTGCATGAAAGCAGCGACGAGCGAGCCACCGGCAAAGCTCGCGTTCCAGATCCAACGCATGCGCGTCGTCTTGTACCGGAATTCGAACGCAACGCCGCGCAGGATCAACCCTGTGAGCATGAAGAGGAGCGGCAAATAGAAGGCCGATAGCAAGGTTGCGTAGACGAGCGGAAAAGCTCCCCATAGGATCACGCCGGTTACGACGAGCCAGGTTTCGTTGCCATCCCAGATCGGAGCGATGGCGCTCATCATCGCATCGCGCCGTCGTTCGTCGCCTGTGGCGCCGAAAAGGATGCCGATGCCAAGATCGAAGCCGTCGAGGAGCACGTAGAGCAACGTGCTGATTGCAAGAACGGCTACCCAGAAGAGGATCATGGGTTATTCTCCTGAAACAAGCAGAGCGGTGTCCGGCATGCCATGCTGGCCGACGACGGACATCGGGCGGTTGGGGCTGGCACCGACTGGCGGCAGAGCGAGACGACCGGCGGGGCCGCTGCGGAGAAGCCGGTAGACGTAGAGGGTGCCGAACACAAAGAGGAAGACGTAAAGGGCGCAGAAGACGACGAGCGAGATCGAAGCCGCACGCGTCGTCAGAAACGGCGTCAGCGCATCAGCCGTCCGCAGCACGCCATAGACTGTCCAGGGTTGCCGCCCGACCTCTGCAGTAAACCAGCCGGTCAATATGGCGATGTACGGCAAGGGAAAGCTCAGGAAGGTGCACCAGAGCAGCGCGCGGTATTGCTCGATGCGGTTCTTGCGGCTCAAGTAGGATCCGAGCCATGCAAGTGCCAGCATGAGGAGACCGCAGCCGACCATGATGCGGAACGCAAAGAAGGGGATCAGGACCGGCGGACGATCCTGCGGCGGAAAACTCGTCAAGCCGACTTCCTTCGAATCGAAGCTCATGCTGCCGATCAGGCTGCCGAGGATCGGCACCGAGATCGCATATCGGTTGCTCGCCGATGCTTCGACCGGAAGCGCGAACAGGACTTCGCTGGCGGGCTGCTCGTCACGCCAGCGCCCCTCGATTGCCGCGAACTTGGCAGGTTGATAGTCGTGGACGTAGTCGCCGGTGAGGTGCCCGAAGAAAATCTGCACCGGAACGAGGACGGCAGCGAGATAAAGGCCCATGCACAACATCGTGCGGGCCTCGGCGTGGAATTTGCCCCGCAGCAGATACCAGGCTCCCGTCGCAGCCACGCAGAAAGCGCCGGTCAGGTAGGAGGCGAGCAGCATGTGCGGAAAGCGTACCCAAACGACCGGGCTGAAGATGATCTTGGCCCAATCGGCGGGAACGAACGTACCGTTCTGGACGACGTAGCCGACCGGCACTTGCATCCAGCTGTTGTTGACCATGATCCAGAACGCTGAGAGCGTGGTACCGAGCGCAACCATCGCTGTCGAAAGCAGGTAGAACCATGGAGCAACTCGTTGCCGCCCGAACAGAAGCACGCCGAAGAAACTCGCTTCGAGCGCAAAGGCGGTGAACGTTTCATAGGCGATGAGCGGACCCTGGATCGGACCGGAGATCCGCGAGAGCTCGCTCCAGTTGGAGCCGAACTCGAAGGCCATCACGATGCCGGTGACGACGCCGAGCCCGAACACGACGCCAAAGATCTTCAGCCAGAAATCGAAGACGCGGCGATACACCGGCCGGCCGGTGGCTAGATGTAACGCCTCAAGGACGGTCAGCCATGCCGCCAATCCAATCGTGAAGGAGGGAAAAATGATGTGGAACGAGATTGTGAACGCGAACTGCAGCCGCGATAGAAGGAGCGCCGTCAGATCCATGGTGCGTCCCCTCAGCGCCAGAGATTCGTCTTGGCGAGGTCGATCACCTCGTCGGCCCGGCCGTTCATGATCGCCTTCGCCATGTAGAGTGAGAATCCCTTGGCCATTTCAACCGTGACCGAGGGCGGCATGACAAGTTCGGTGCGGTTCACGACCGCGTCGATCAGGACAGGACCGTCATGGGCGAGGGCGGCGCCGACGGCCTCATCGACCTCTGACGCATCGGTGATCCTGATGCCGCGAATGCCGATGGCCTCCGCCATTGCCGCGAAGTTCGGGTTCTTCAGCTCGGTCCCGAAGTCGAGAAATCCGGTCGACTTCTGCTCGAGCTCGATGAAGCCCAGCGATCCGTTGTTGAACACAACCACTTTCACCGGGAGATTATACTGAGCGATCGTGAGCAGATCGCCCATCAGCATTGTGAATCCGCCATCGCCGGACATCGAGATGACCTGGCGGTCGGGAAGAGCTGTCTGAGCGCCGATGGCCTGGGCCATCGCGTTCGCCATGGAGCCATGCCAGAACGAGCCGATCAGGCGGCGACGACCGTTCATCGCGAGATATCGCGCGGCCCAGACCGTCGGAAGGCCCACGTCACAAGTGAAAATGGCATCTCTGCCGGCGTGCGCACTCAACGCACTCGCGACCTGCTGCGGATGCACCAATCCCTTTCGGCGGCTTCCGGCGGCGAGCTGGTCGAGTTCGCTGCGAGCCTTGGCATAGTGTCGCTGCGCTTGTGCTAGGTGCGCCTCGTCCTGCTTGTGCTCAAGATGTGGGAGCAATGAATGGATCGTCGCACGGACATCTCCGACCAAAGCAAGGTCGACTGCTGCGCGCCGCCCAAGGTGCTCCGGCCGGATGTCGACCTGGGCAATGCGGACAGCAGCTCCTTCGGGATAGAATTGCCGGTAGGGGAAATCCGTTCCCAGCATCAGAAGCACGTCGCAGTCCCGCATGGCGTAGTAGCCGGACGAAAAGCCGATCAGGCCGGTCATGCCCACATCGTAAGGATTATCCCATTCCACATGCTCCTTGCCGCGCAGCGCATGCACCATGGGCGCCTTCAGTCGTTCGCCGAGCGCCAGCAATTCGTCGTGTGCTCCCGCACATCCCGAACCGCAAAGAATGGTCACGCGACGATCGCCGTTGAGCAACGCCGCCAGGCGATGCAGATCTTCCTGGGATGGAGTGACAACAGGCGCCGACGGCAGCAGGCCTGAAACCTTGGGAAGAGGTGTATCGAGCGCCGGCTGCAACGCCACATCTCCCGGCATCACGATCACCGAGACGCCGCGCCTGCCAACCGCCTCGCGGATCGCGACTTCGACTGCGCGCGGCATCTGGTTGGCGCCAGATACGAGCTCGCAATAATGGCTGCACTCCTGAAACAGCGTCTGCGGATGCGTCTCCTGGAAGTAGCCACTGCCGATCTCGGCCGACGGAATGTGCGCGGCAATAGCGAGCACGGGGAGGTTCGAACGGTGACAATCGAACAATCCGTTGATCAGATGCAGATTGCCGGGCCCGCAGCTTCCGGCGCAAACGGCGAGGGAGCCGGTCAAGTGGGCTTCCGCGCCCGCCGCGAACGCAGCTACTTCTTCGTGCCGCACATGGATCCACTCGATCTTGCCCTGACGACGAATGGAATCTGTGAGGCCATTGAGGCTGTCACCCACGATCCCATAAATCCGCTTGACGCCAGCATTGGCCAGGATCTCGGCAAACTGATCTGCGACGGTTTTCATAGGAGCCTTCCTGTTTGGTTAGGAACTACGAGAAGAGACAAGATGACTGTGAAGCCCGCGATCGACGCGACTGAATGGGCTCGGATGATTTGACTGATGCCGGATTTCTCCGGCCGCGGCTTTGCATGGATTGATGAGGCTTTGTCAGTTCGTGATGCCAATCGCGGGCGGGCCGGACATTCATCGCTCCGCAGAAAATCCGTGCGAATTGGCAAAGCTGTCGATCACCATCTTTGGAACAATCAGCCCGATACTCGTTGCCAGGATTACTGCGGCAGCAGTTGCACCGTCGGCGATCGTTGCACCCACAAGTTCTGAAGTTGGCTGCGCCGAACCGGCAAGCTGGGTCAGGCCACTCATCATCCTGAAGATGTAGACCCCAGGGATCATCGACACGACGGACGCGAAGCCGACGGCCGCAAACGGCAAGTGCTGGCGGCGTGAAACCGGCGTGAGCAGTAGGCCGACGACAAAGCAGGCAACGAAAGCGCCGGTTGCGACGCCAAAGCCAAGCCAGGCGATTGCAACCCAACGCAAGGCGTGAGCCAGCATGCCGACCAAGAGCGGCCAACCCAGCATGTTCAGTGGCATTGAGAAAAATACGCTGAAGCAGACCACGGCAATGCCGGCTGCACTGACGTCGAGCCAGAGCGGCACCGCCACCGCCGGCGGGTCAAGCGGCAACCACTCATGCATCGCTGTGAGCCCCAATAGCAGCCCAATCGAGATTGCCGCGACAATGAGTCCGGCATAACCAAGGCGGGCCGCACCGAGATGAATGCGTCCCGCGATCAGGTCTATCGCTCCGTTGAGAACGTGCGGTCCTGGAACCAGCACCATGCCGGGACATACAACGACGAGCCGCAGAGCCGAGCTCAACTGGTAGCGCGCCGCCAGTCCACCGATCAGACCTGCAAGCAACGCTGCACCGAATGGTTGGATGAAGATATTCGGACTCAGGATGGAAATCGAGCGACGCAGTAGAGCGCCGGCGCCTGCGCTTACGAAGATCACCAGCGCTGCGGGCGCGTGCTGAATGCCGAAGATGACGGCAAGAGCGACCGCGCCGACGGCCGCAGCCAGGGCAAACAACCACCTCGGTGCCAGCGGCCCCTTGGCGATGATGTCAATCCGCTTGCAAGCCTCCTCGAGCGAAAGCCGATCCGCCTCGATGCATGCGACGGTGCGCATCGCGGAAGCAACGCGATCCATGTCGACACCGACTGGATCCGCCGCGACGTATGAGATCGGCGTCATCCGATCGTTCTCAACTCGCAATTGCAACTCGCCCCAGCGCGGCAGCAGCTCGGCATGGATACCGAGCTTGTTGCCTAGCCGGCGGACCACAGCGACGATCTGATCGGTTGTCTGACCATTCACAAAAAGCACTTTTGCGAATGTAAGGATCAACTTCGATTGTTCCTCGAAGGTCATGGCTTCTTCCACGATTGTTGGCGGAGCCGCAGACGGTCATCCGCCCAGATTACCCGTGGCGACGTAAGGTTTGACCATCTTGGCCGGGTCGACGATGCGGTCGAATGTCTGCTCGTCTACGAAACCCAGTTTGAGGGCAGCCTCTTTCAGGCTGAGGTCGTGTTCCGCAGCGTGATGCGCTATCCTGGAAGCCTTGTCGTAGCCAATCACCGGCGCCAGCGCCGTCACCAGCATCAGCGAACGGTTCACGTATTCGCTGATCTTCTTCCGGTTCGGCTGTGTGCCCTCAACGAGGAACTTGCGGAAGTTCGTGCAGCCGTCGGAGAGAAGAGTGATCGAGTGGGTGACGCTAAAGATCATGAGAGGCTTGTAGACGTTCATCTCGAGATATCCTCCCGCCCCGCCGAAGCCCGCAGCGACATCGTTCGCCATGGCCTGCACGGCAATCATTGCCAACGCTTCGGCCTGGGTCGGGTTGACCTTGCCGGGCATGATCGAGGAGCCGGGCTCGTTCTCCGGGATCAGGAGCTCGGCGAAACCAGCGCGCGGCCCGCATGAGAGCAGCCGGATGTCGTTGGCGATCTTGTAAAGCGACACTGCAAGCGTGCGCAGCGTTCCGGAGAGCTGAACCAGCGCATCATGCGCACCCTGAACGGTGAACTTGTTGGGCGCCGTGACGAACGGCAGCCCGGTGAAATCGGCAATCTCGGCGGCCACCGCCTCGGCAAAACCCGGCGCAGAATTGATTCCGGTCCCCACGGCCGTGCCGCCCAGGGCGAGCCGATAGACGCCCTTCAATGCATCTTCGATCCGATCGATGTCATCGGACAGCATGCCCGCATAACCCGACCATTCCTGGCCGAGCGTAAGCGGCGTTGCGTCCTGCATGTGGGTGCGGCCAATCTTGACGATGTCGCCCCATTCCACCGCTTTCACGGCGATGGCATCGCGCAGCGCAGCAACCGCAGGAATCAGGCGGGACTTCGCACTGACGGCGGCCGCGATATACATCGCCGAGGGAAAACTGTCGTTCGAGGATTGCGACATGTTGACATGGTCGTTCGGATGGACCGGCGTTTTGCTGCCGAGCGCCGTCCCGGCGAGCTGACAACAGCGGTTCGATACCACCTCGTTGACGTTCATGTTGAACTGTGTGCCGCTGCCAGTCATCCAGACGTGCAGCGGGAACATGTCGTGGTGCTGGCCGGCGAGGATTTCGTCGCACACCCGGGTAATCAGATCGTGCGCTTGAGCCGGCAACCGGCGGCCAGCGTGGTTGGCGGCGGCAGCGCAACGCTTGAGAATTGCGTAGGCGGTGATCATCTCGCGTGGGATCAGGTCGTGACCGACGCTGAAGTGCTCAAGGGAACGTTGCGTTTGCGCTCCCCACAGCTTGTCTGCCGGTACTTCGACCTTGCCCAGACTGTCTGATTCTACCCTGACTGCGGTCATGTTCGATCTGTCCTGTTTCGATGAGCGATTAGTTACCTGCTTGCTTACGTCCGAACCAACGTATGTGGCCGGCCGACTCGGTTGTGGGACGTCTAGTGGAAGCTGTTCGCAAGTATCGACTTGACGCTAACCTCTCCGTCATAGACCCCTGCGACCAGTGCGCCGGAGATCGACACCTGGAACAGCGTATGCACGGGTACGCCGAGATATTCAGACAAGGCAGCGGTGACGACGCCTGATTGGTCTGTGCTCGAGCGCTCGATTTCGTTGTCCAGCGCCATCTTGATTGACACTGGAATGTCTGCGGTCACGATTGGCATCTTAGGCGCTCCAAAAACGGGGCCGGTTCCGAAAAGAAGATTCTACGGAGTGGTCCAGCAAAAGCTGCTTCGGCACCGAAGGTTTGCCAGCTGTCGCGGTGGTCATGTGGATTTCCGTTGTTTCAACGTGCGTGATTTGACACGCATGTGCTGCCGTAGCGAGTAAAGCATCGCCAATGACGCCCAATTACTGCTTACGAGCGGGCGAGCCCGGATCGAGTACGTCAACGGAACCTGGCAATTCTCATGCGATGCGGTGCAATTTCTGCTAAGACGCGCAGGTCAGCTCGATCCGGAAGCCCGATCCCTGGAGTCCGTCAGGTGATGGCGCATTCGATGAACAGCGCGTACTCGGATGGCAGCTCTCAGATCCTCTGGGAGGACGGCGAACGTGTCTTCCGCCGTGACTGGCGACTCGACGACAATGGCAAACGACGGTCCGTGCTGGTCGTTCTTCCTGCCGCCAGCCACCCGTCTGGCTCGAGCCTCGATCGCCTCACGCACGAATACGAGCTAAAGGACGAACTCGACACGGCGTGGGCAGTGCGGCCGCTGGAGCTCGTACGCGACGCCGGTCGGACCATGCTGGTGCTCGAGGATGCGGGCGGCAAGCCCCTCGATCGGCTGCTCGGCCTGCCTATGGAGGTCGGACCCTTCTTGCGTCTTGCCATTGTTGTTGCCGCGGCTCTTGGCAAACTCCACCAATGTGGGCTCGTCCACAAGGACATCAAGCCGACCAACATTCTCCTCAACGAGGCGACCGGCGAGGTTCGGCTTTGCGGGTTCGGCATCGCTTCACGCCTGGCACGTGAGCGCCAGTCGCCTCATCCTCCGGAGACGATCGCCGGTACGTTGGCCTACATGGCACCTGAACAGACGGGGCGAATGAACCGGTCAATCGATTCCCGCAGTGACCTCTACGCGCTTGGCGTCACACTTTACCAGATGCTTACGGGCTCCCTGCCGTTCACCGCGGCTGATCCCATGGAGTGGGTGCACTGCCATGTCGCCAGAAAGCCGCTGCCGCCCAGTGAGCGCTTGGCAAAAATCCCCGTTCCGATCTCCGCAATCATAATGAAGCTACTCGCCAAACCGGCTGAGGAGCGTTATCAGACAGCGCGCGGTCTCGAGCACGATCTGCGACGCTGCCTCGCTGACTGGGAGGCGCGATACGGTATCGATGGTTTCGTGCTTGGCCAATATGACACACCGGATTCGTTACTCATCCCCGAAAAGCTGTACGGGAGAGAGCGCGAGATTGAGATCTTGCGCGCAGCCTTCGATCGTGTCGTCAAAAGCGGTACGGCGGAGTTGGTGCTGGTTTCGGGTTACTCGGGCATCGGCAAATCTTCGGTAGTCGGCGAATTGCACAAGGAGCTGGCTTCGACGCGCGGTTTCTTTTCAGCTGGCAAGTTCGACGAGTACAAGCGAAACGCCCCTTATGCGACGGTAGCCCAGGCCTTTCAGAGACTTGTGCAACAGATCCTCGGCAACAGCGACGCGGAGTTGAGGCAATGGCGCGGTGCTTTGCAGGAGGCCCTTGGTCCGAACGGCCAGCTCATTGTGAATCTCGTTCCACAGCTGGCTCTCATCATAGGTGAGCAAGCGCCAGTTCCCGACCTTCCGCCACAGGACCAGCAGGCTCGATTTCAGTTGGTATTCCGACGCTTCCTCAGCGTGTTTGCGAAGCCGGAGCATCCGCTGGCGCTGTTCCTCGACGATCTGCAATGGCTGGATTCCGCAACGCTCGATTTGATCGAGCATCTGCTTGCGCACCCGGACGTACGCCACTTGCTGCTGATCGGAGCCTACCGGGACAATGAGGTCGGTCCCGCGCACCCGCTCGCGCGGACGCTGGCGCGAATCCGCGATGCAGGAGGGCGGGTGCAGGAGACCGTGCTAGTGCCGCTGCGGGTCGATGACGTGGCGAGGCTGCTGGCAGATGCCTTGCAGACAGAGGCGGGACGTGTGCGACCATTGGCCGATCTGGTGATCGAGAAGACCGCCGGCAATCCATTCTTCACGATCCAGTTCCTCATGACCTTGGCCGAGGAGGCGCTGTTGGCATTCGATCCCGATATCACGGCTTGGAGCTGGGACTTGCCGCGCATCCGCGCCAAGGGATTCACCGATAACGTGGCGGATTTCATGGCTGCTAAGTTAAGCCGCCTGAACCAGGCGTCTCAAAGTGTTTTGAAACGATTGGCTTGCCTCGGAAACACTGCGACGACGGCGACTCTGGCTCTGCTTCAGCAAGCAAACGAAACGGACATCCACGCCACGCTCTGGGACGCTGTCCGGTCCGGCCTAGTTCTGCGCTCGGACGGCGCCTATACATTTTTCCACGACCGTATCCGAGAGGCGGCGTATGGGCTCATCCCCGAACACGAGCGTGCAACGGCGCATCTTCGGATTGGCCGCGTGCTTGCGGTTGGCACGCCGATGGAAGAGATAGAGGAAAACATTTTCGAGCTTGTGAATCAGTTCGATCGCGGTGCGACGCTGATCACTGAGCACAGTGAGCGAGAGGAGGTCGCCCGACTCAACCTTATCGCAGGAAAGCGAGCCAAAGCGGCAACTGCATATGACGCGGCACTGCGGTATTTCAGCGCCGGTCGCGCCTTACTGTCCGAACGCGGATGGGAATATTCTTACCGATTCACCTTCGACCTCGAGCTCAATTGCGCCGAGTGCGAATATCTGACCGGGGAGTTGCCGTCAGCGGAAGAACGGCTTGCCATGCTGTCAATTCGCGCACAGAACACAATCGATTCTGCTGCCGTAACCTGCGTGCGCATCAATCTTTATACGACCCTGGACCAGAGCGACAACGCTGTCCAGGTCGGCTTAAAGTATCTCTGTCGCATCGACGGCAAGTGGTCGGCCCATCCGACGGCGGAGGACGTTCGCCGGGACTATGACCGATTGTGGCAGCGCCTGGGTGCCGGATCGATTGAAGCACTGGTTGACCTACCGCCGATGAGGGATCCGGATCGGTGCGCCACTATGGACGTGTTGACCGTGCTCACCTCACCAGCCTTGTTCACTGATTTGAATTTGTTCCGGCTGATCGTCAGTGGGATGGCAACCCTCAGCCTGGAGTACGGCAACATCGACGGATCATGCCTCGCCTATGTGTGGTTGGGGAGCGTCCTGGGCACGCACTTCGGAGAATACCAGCGAGGATCCCGCTTTGCCAGGATTGGCCTGAACCTGGTGGAGAAGCGTGGACTTGACCGCTACAGGGGTCGCGTCTACCTGGTATATGCAGTCCATGTCGCTCATTGGACTCAGCCCTTGCATATCTCTCATGCCTTCCTAGGCCGGGCCTTTGATGCGGCGCTGGTCGCTGGTGATCTTTCCTATGCGGCCTACAGCCGAATCGACGTGATTACAAACCGTATTGCTGCTGGAGACTCGCTCGGTGAACTCGAGCGAGTGGCCAACAACGGTCTCGAATTCGCGCGGAAAGTACGGTTCGGTCTCGTTAGCGATTGCATCACCGGGCAGCTCAGGCTCATCCGGATGCTCCGCGGATTGACGCTGGACTTCAAATCCTTCAGTGACGCGGAATTCGAAGAGAGTCATTTCGAGCGACACCTGGAGAACAATCCCCAACTGGCCATTGGGGCGTGCTATTATTGGATTCGCAGGTTGCAAGCGAGCATCTACGTCTTCGACGTGCCATCTGCTATCGCGGCTGTATCGAAAGTAGCGCTGCTGCTTTGGACGATTCCGACCCAATTTGAGCTGGCCGAATACCATTTCTACGGTGCGCTCGCTCGGGCGGCGCATTGCGATTTGGGCTTGCCCGAAGAACGCTGCCACCACTTGGAAGCGCTGGCCGTTCATCACCGGCAGCTCACGGTCTGGGCAGAGAACTGCCCCACAACTTTCGCGAACCGCGCGGCATTGGTAGGTGCCGAGATTGCGCGCCTTGAGGGTCGGGAGCTCGACGCCATGCGGCTCTATGAAGAGGCCATTAGGCTGTCGCGCGAACACGGTTTCATCCAGAACGAGGGCTTGGCCCATGAACACGCCGCTCGGTTTTGCGCGGCGCGGGGCTTTCAGACCATTGCGGAAGCATATCAGCGAAACGCTCGGCGCTGCTACCTAAGTTGGGGGGCTAATGGGAAGGTCCAACAGCTTGATGAAACGCATCCGCACCTAGGAAAGGGTGAGTTAGTTCCTAGCCAGATAGTCACGATCGGGGCGCCTGTCGAACATCTCGACCTCGCGACGGTAATTAGGGTGTCGCAAGCAGTGTCAGGCGAAATCGTTCTTGAGAAGTTGCTCAAGACCCTCCTGCGCACAGCACTCGAGCACGCCGGCGCCGAGCGAGGCCTCTTGATTTGCCTGCAAGGTGGAGAACTGCAGATAGACGCGGAGGCAACAGCGCGCGGAGAGGATGTAGCGGTGCACGTGCGGGAAGGATCCGCATCCATTGCAGTCGCTCTGCCGGAGTCACTCATTCGCTACGCAATACGCACCCGAGATACCGTGATTCTCGACAATGCATCGTCTCAGAACCCATTTTCCGCCGATCCATACATCGCTCAGCGTCGTATCTGCTCCATTCTCTGTTTGCCATTGATCAATCAGGGAAAACTTATCGGCGTTCTCTACCTTGAAAACAATCTGGCACCACGCGTTTTCACCTCAGACCGAGTTGCTGTGTTGAAGGTACTGGCGTCGCAAGCGGCGATCTCCCTCGAAAACTCGCAGCTCTATCGTGACCTGGAAGATCGCGAAAGGAAGATTCGACGCTTGGTCGACGCCAATATCATCGGGATCTTCGTTGCCGATCTCGAAGGCCGGGTCATCGAAGCCAACGACGCGTTTCTCGGTATGCTGGGATATACCCGAGAGGACTTGGTTTCGGGACGCCTGCGCCGGTCTGAGCTGACTCCGCCGGAATGGCACGAGCGCGACATACGCACGCTCGCAGAACTGAACTCGACCGGGACCGTTAAGCCGTTTGAGAAAGAGTATTTTCGGAAAGACGGCAGCCGCGTTCCTGTGCTTCTTGGCGGGGCATTGTTCAGGGAGGGAAGTAATGAGGCCGTCGCGTTCGTTCTCGACCTGACTGAGCGCAAGCGCGCCGAGGAAGCCCTTAGCCAAGCACAAAGGCTAAGCCACACCGGCAATTGGATCTACAACGCGACAACGATGCGTTTTCTGTATTGGTCGGACGAGAGCTATAGGATCTGGGGGTTTGATCCGCTGCAGGGTCTTCCAAGCCGCGAAAGTATGTGGCAACGCGTTCACCCAGACGATCGAGACAGAGTGTTGGAAGCAGTCCAAGAGGCAGTGCGCCAGAAAAACAATTTCATAGGCGAGTTCAAACTCTTGCTACCTGACGGAACAGTCAAATGGGTCGAAGCAACCAGTTATCATATGTTTTCCCCCCTCGGCACGCTGCTGGAGGTCATCACCACAACCGTCGATGTGACGGAACGGAAGCGCGCACTACACGAGCGTGAGAAGCTGCGTCAGCTGGAGTCAGATCTCGCCCACATGAACCGCGTGAGCATGATGGGAGAACTGGCTGCCTCGCTGTCCCACGAAATTCTGCATCCGATCGCGACCGCCCGCAACAACGCTTGGGCAGGGATGCGCTTTTTGGAAATGAATCCACCAAAACTTGATAAGGCCAGGGTAGCGCTCGAATGTGTTATCAAAGACGCCGACCGAGCTAAGGATATCGTCGGACGTATGCGTGATCAAATCAAGAAAGCACCTCCGCGAAATGAGCAGTTTGACCTTAATGAAGCGATCGACGAGGTGATTGGGATCGTGCGAAGCACAATCGCCAAGAACAGAATCGTCGTCACCACCCACCTGATGGATGAGCTGGTTGCTATTCGAGGCGATCGCGTTCAATTGCAGCAAGTCCTCGTCAACTTGATCCTGAATGCGGTTGACGCGATGAGCTCAGTTGAGGACAGGGCGCGAGAGTTGTCGATCAGAACCGAGCAAAGCCAAAGCGGCATCTTCGTCGCAGTGCACGATTCAGGACCTGGCATTGATCCGGGAAATCTCGAGCGGGTCTTCGAAGCCTTCTACACCACCAAGACCAGCGGGGTCGGGATGGGTCTGTCGATCTGTCAGACCATAATCAATCATCATGGGGGCCGGTTATGGGCAAGTGCCAATGAGCCTCGGGGGGCCGTATTTCAGTTCACCCTGCCTGCGGTCCAGGAGGACTCATGAATTGTCTTCAACCGGCGTACCGGACTGCAGAGCCGAGCGCAGGCATCGATCGAGATGGACCGCGTCCACTGGCTTGCTGAGGAAGCAAACAACCCCATTCCTTAGGGCCCGATCCCGGATGACTTCATCGGGGAATGCCGTAAGGAGGATTGTCGGAATCGCGTATCCAGCGTCGACCAAATTTCTGTGCAACTCAACTCCGGTCATGCCAGGCATTTGAACGTCGGTGACCAAGCAGGCGGTTTCACGCAGAAGATGCGATGCGAGAAAATCGCCGGCTGATGAAAACGTTTCGACGGTGTAGCCCAGCGACATTATGAGTCTTTGCATTGACTCGCGGAAGGGCTCGTTATCATCGACGATAGATATTAGTGCACGGTTCAACATCGCGCTTCCATGCGCCTTCCCTCGCACCACCATGCCAGCGGCAGCAGTACCTCGCCTGCATCGCAATCTCAGCGAGATTTCCCAGCAATGCAATACCGGTGCCCCTAAGCGATGTGCTTAGGCCCTGGGCCGCCGCTCAGGCAGCACATAGTTTTCATCTCGATGGGTGACGATATTTTAGTATGACGGTTACGGCCAATGGCCGACTGGGGTGTCAGTCTGACGATGCCCACCGCGCGACCATATGACCGAGGACGCACACACAAGTTCAGTGCCAGCAGGTTTGGTTCCTCCATGCAAGATCACAAAAAGCTTACCCAAACGCGCCCGGCTGGGAAATTAGCCGCCTTGACAAGTATAGCTTCTAGTGTGAGCATCTGCCCACGGCATGAGCATATACCCACGATTAGCTGGAACTGAAAGTTGGCTCATTGCGATCGATGTTGGAGCGCTCCTGGGCAGACAGCGCCAAATTCGTCCCCTAACGGAGGGCGCTATGTCCAAGCAACGGGATTTGGGCCGATGGCTCGTCAGTCAGCAGATTGATCCCACCCTTCGGGCGGAGGGACGCGACGCCCAGTACGGCCTCGACGCCGGCGACGCCGCCGCGGAATTGGCGCGCACCTGTAATGCGCAGGCCCATGAGATTGCCGACGCGATCGCGGCGGCCGTCAATAATGCACAGGCCGGGTTAAACTGGCTGCGCGCTCAACCGCTAGATCAGGAAGAAGTCCGCGAGGCGCTCAATAGCATCGTCAACAACGGTAAGCGAGCATGCGAAATCGTCGTTGGACTTCGAGCGCTCATGCAGAAGGTTACCGCAGCGGATGACGCAGCCGATCCTAGAGCTGATAATCATAGTTATGAGTACACGCCCTAACTAATCTAATAGGCGCCGATAGCGACCCATTCTTGCTACACGCGCGACTTGTGCTACCGTTTTGGGATGATCGAGTGGGGATCATTTTGGCAATGCCCCATCTTGCCGAGTTAGCGAAGAATCCCGTCGCCGTAGCGGTAGGTCTGCCGGATGCACCGGTACTGACCACGCGCGCGGCTCGGGGAACAGGCATGGCGTTCCTCGAACTCAATTGCAGACGTCGCAACACCGGAATTACCCGGGCGGTACGCGATGATGCATTCTTAATCGCGCTCCAAATGAAGGCGTGCCCCGATTTCGACCTCTACGCAGATGGTAAGTTAATCCAGCCAAAGGGGTTTGATGCCGACGAAGTCGCGATCTTCGACTTAAGGACAAGTTTAGCCACCGACCTACGCGACCCGTTCCACGCCGTGGACCTCTACTTGCCACACAAAGCTCTTGTAGCAATGGGTGATGACGGGGATATACCGAGGCATATCCAAGAACTGCGCCATACAGTTGGTACCACTCTTCGGGATCCAGTCACCCGCGATTTGCTGTTGTCTATGCGCACGGCCCTCGCGGCAAGACCGGAGGAAATTCCCGAACTATTCGTTGACCACGTTGCACTAGCACTATCGATTCACGTTGTCAGTAGATACGGGGACGTCGCGGCCTTGCCACAGCAGTGGGGAGGCGGCCTCGCACCATGGCAAGTGCGGCGAGCAAAGGAGCTCCTCGATGCCAACATTGACGGTGGCATCACACTCCACGCCCTCGCTCGCGCCTGTGAACTTTCTAATAGGCACTTCACCCGAGCATTTCGCCAGTCGACTGGGATGGCACCTCATCAGTGGCTGCAATACCGGCGGATGGAGAAAGCAAAGCAGCTCTTAAAAACGTCCTCTGCGTCGCTGAGCTCCGTCGCCTTGGACTGTGGTTTTGCAGACCAGAGCCACTTTAACAGGACGTTTTCGCGCTTTGTTGGTGTTACACCAGGGACGTGGCGCCGCACGAACCGCGAATAGTTTTGGCTCGACCGTTCCACGGTTGGCCGTTTCGTTCAAGACCCGAACGGCGGCCTACATAATGTCGGCTGGAGGTCCTTGAACCCTCGGAAGCGCAGTCTGCGACACCTCATCTCTCAATTGCGTCGTGCCGGTCAAAGGGTGAGCGATGTGAGATGAACGTCCCTGGGCTAGACCATGCTACGTTGCACCGTTCCGTCACCCGGCTTCACTGTACATTCAACACTTGATGCGTGAGAGATTTGTTATGCTAATGGATCGACCAAATCTGTCGTCGCGCGCCGCCAGCGCTCTCCTTGAATGCGGGATACCTAGAATGGGTAACGCAGATCCCAGCGTCTTGGTCATCGATGACGATCCTGAGTTTCGGGATTCGGTCGTGCGGCTGTTGGAGACGGTCGGCTTACACAGCCGTCAATTCTCGTCTGTCCCCGATTTTCTCAGGGCCGATCTACCGGGAGGGCCTGCGTGCCTGGTCCTCGACGTGCGCATGCCAGGGCGAAGCGGTCTTGAGCTTCAGCGCGACCTTGCCGCTGCGAACAGGCAAGTGCCGATCATCTTCATTACAGCCCATGCCGACGTGCCGATGACCGTGCAAGCGATGAAGGGGGGTGCAATCGAGTTCCTTACAAAGCCGTTCCGTCCTCAGGATCTTCTTGACGCCGTCGAGGCCGGCCTCGCTCGCGATCGCACCCGTCAGGAGAATGAACGAGAATTGGCCATGCTCAGGGCGCGTTTCGATATGCTCAGCTCCCGCGAGCGCGAGGTCATGCTCCTCGTCGTGGCAGGTCGCCTGAACAAACAGATTGCCGTCGATATCGGCATCGCGGAGGCTACAGTGAAGGTGCATCGCACCCACCTGATGCGAAAGATGGAGGCGCGTTCGTTTCCCGAGCTCTGCCGGATGTCGGACATCCTCAAATTGAAACCGTAGCAGCGACAGGATTTTTGAGCCGGCGAACGGTTTTCTCTTCAGGCGCACTCTTCCTGAGCGCACTCGTCATTCGCGCAAATTGCCATCTGCCGTGCTTCCTACACCGCTGATCATCCTTCCCTGCCTACTTGATCCGGCCAGCGGATGCGGCAGATTAGAGGGCCTCGCACCCCCGTTGTTCCTAAACGATTTGCTTATGACGCTGCGACCGCAAGCGCACCTCACAGCATCCTGCTGGTGATCGACTGCGGCGCCGCAAGCCGCCAAATTATGCCTCGCAAGATTTCTGGTCGGAGAGCCACCCATCCAAACTCGCGAGGTGATAATGAGCGAAACTATCGAACGCTTGGCGCATCCTGAGTCGGGACTTGACATAAAACACGCGATTCAAAGTCCCGATACGGACGAGGCATTCTTCAATAAGCGAACCGAATCGCCCGATTTCTCTCCAACCAAGATTTCGTTCGGACCCTTTCGCCTGCTTCCCACGCAGTTTCTTCTGCTGGAAGGCGAGAAGCCCGTGCCCCTCGGAAGCCGTGCTCTAGAAATCCTTATAGTCTTGATTGAGCGCCGATTCGAGCTGGTCAGCAAGCAAGACTTGACTGCTCGCGTTTGGCCTAACCTTTTTATCGCCCCCTCCAATCTCACACACCATGTTTCTGCGCTGCGTCGCGCACTGCGTGACGGCCAGGACGGGAATCGCTTCATCATCAACATCAAAGGGCGGGGCTACCGCTTCGTCGCCTCCGTCGAGCTATCGCGACACGGGTACTGATTGCGAGTGGCGGAGCATCTGCAAAATTTCGATGAGGGGTTGTCATGGAGGCGACTATAGCCGACGAGCCGTTCACTATAGTGAAGATTCCAGCCAGTTCCTGTACCTTCGCTGTCCGCGTTTGGCTGGCCATCATCCTGGCGTTGTTTGCAAGCTTTTGGCTTCAGCTCGAAGCGCCGTTTACGGCAGCGGTAACTGTTGCCATTTTGGCTGAACCGACCCGCGGTCAGGCACTGGACAAGGCGGCCTTCCGATTGACCGCCACCATTGTAGGAGTCACAGCTTCGATCGCAATCACCGGGCTGTTCTCGCAGGCGAGAGAGCTGCTTCTGGCAGCGTCTTCTTTGTGGCTTGGTCTTAGTGTCTTTGCGGCAAAGCTTTTGGACGGCTATCGCGCGTATGCGGCCGTGTTGTCTGGCTACACCGTTGCAAATATCGCGATACAGCAAATCGACAAACCGCTGAACGTGTTTGACGCGAGCGTGGAGCGCGGCGCCGCGATCGTGGTCGGCATCATGTCAATAGCGGTCGTAAACGTGTTGACATCTGCTCCTGATCGTCATCCACGACTTGCCAGGCAGTTGGCAGCGATTCATCGCCGTGTGCGTGAGTACGCAAGCGCCGCCCTCAATGGCGAAAGAGGCAATTCGACGGCCTTCCTGGCCCTGATACGGGAAATCGTGAGACTTCGTCCCGACATGGCAAGCGTCGCTCTCGAGTCGAGCAGCGGCGCTGTCAGGAGCGCCGCCGCCCGGAGCGCTGCTGTCAGCCTCGTCGCTGAATTGCAGGCGGCCCGAGCCTTGAATGCCGGTTCTGCCGATGTCGAGACTGAGGTATCCGCATGGAGAATGCGAGAGTTACTGCGGCGGGACGACAACGTTCGTCAGGATCTGTTAGCCCTGAGGTCCGTCAAGTGGCCGTCGCGATTGCGGCGCGTCCCCTTATACCGCTCCTATCGAATTGCGGCTGAAGTTGCCATGCGCGCTGTTCTCTGGTTTGCAATGGCCTCGACGTTTTTCGTCTGGGCCGGCTGGTCTGCGGCAAGCGCTTCATTGTATCTCGTGGCGGCGGTTGCTGCACTAGGAGTCACAACGCCCAACCCGCGCGCCTTCACCGCCATCGCGCTTGTTGGCGCGCCGATCGCGGTTGTATTGGCCGGCATACTCGAGTTCATCGTGCTCGATGGCGCTGACACCTTTCCCGTACTGGCGATCGCCTTGGCACCTTTTGCGATTGGGGCAGCACTTCTCGCCAGCTCGCAGAATCCTGTGTGGTCAGGAATTGGTCGCATCAACCTCATCGCCATCCCAACGATCCTGGCGCCAAGCAATCCCCAGGCCTACAATCCGCAGGTATTCCTTTTCACGTCTCTCTTCGTGATCGCAGCCGCAGCGGTCTTGCTGGCGGCACAAATGCTCATTCCGCCTGTCTCTGATGAAAAAACTGGGATGCGGCTGCTTGCGGAGGCGTGCGGCGAGCTGCAGGAGTCAGGTCACAAGACTAGCGAAACTCCGGAAGAGGCAACGTTCCGCGACGCGTCACGCATCGGACAATTTCTTTCCGCCGGAGGAGCGCAAGACGATCGCGCTCTCGCAGAAATGCTCTCCTGCTTCGACCAATCGACCATGGTCCGGCTTTGCAATGCAAAACTGATGCAACTCGCTGATGGGCCTCTCGCTCCACTGGCTCGCCAGGCACGCGCGGCGATCGTCACGCGAGACACATCCACGCTTCGCGCCGTTGCCCGTGTCCTACGCGAGAGAGCCTCCCACAAGGATTCGTTTGAAGCTGAAGCTGCGGCGTGTCTTGTCTCAACAAGCGACACCTTTGTCCAGGGCAGCGGACAGGATTGGTCTCGGGAGGCGAGCTGATGGCACACACCTTTAGAGAGTTAGTCCTCGGAGGCGTCCTGGTGGCGCCGTTTGTAACGTACCTGGTTGCAGCTCTGGTCGTTATAATTGTCCTTCGACCGATTCTGCATCTCGTGGGCTTTGCGAGAGCGTTCAGTAACGTTCCAATTGCAGAGCTGAGTCTGTACGTGACGATTCTAGGCTTGTTGATGCTGTTGTTCTAATGGAGGACGCTATGGACGCAATTGCTCGCGATGAAGCTGTCCAGCAGGAAGAGATGCAGGCAAGCGTCACGCGCTCTTCGCCGGCTATAGCTCAGGCGCCGAATCTAAAAACAATCGAGTTCGACCACCTTGCGCGAAGGGTATCGGAGGGAACTCTGGAGTTGAAGCAGGCCGGATCGTCTCCGACCAAGTCCATGTTAACGCACCGAAGTGACGCCACCCGAAGTCTCCGATTTCTGGTGCGCAAGTTGGCCACAATCGGCATTGCTGTGATCGCCGTGCTGGTCGCCGTCGTGACTTGGGACATGTATAACGCCGCGCCCTGGACGCGCGACGGGAGCGTGCGAGTGCAAGTTGCGAATGTGGCACCACAGATTTCTGGTCAGATCGTGGAGCTGCGTGTCGTCGACAACCAATTCGTTCACAAAGGTGACGTTTTGTATGTCATCGAGCCTTTCGATTTCAAAGTCGCGCTGAGCGCCAACGAGGCATCCCTGGCGCAAAAGATCGCAGATCGGGACGTAAAGAAATTACAGGCCGAGCGACGGCGGCGCCTGTCCGATCTTTCGGCAAGCACCGAAGAAAAGCAAACCTATGAGGGAAATGCTCTTCAGGCCGACGCCAGCGTTGACGCGGCGCGAGAGCAGGTGGCGCAAGCGAAGATCAATCTGCAGCGCACCGAGGTGCGCAGTCCAGTGAATGGATTCGTAACGAATCTCTTGCTCCGAGTGGGAGACTACGCGCCGCAGGGGAGCAGCAACCTTTCGATCATCGACACGGATAGCTTTTGGATCGACGGCTATTTCGAGGAAACAAGGCTGGCCCGACTATGCGTGGGTGACGGAGCCGAGGCGCAGCTGATCGGCTATTCATCACCGATCATAGGTCACATTGCGACGGTGACACGCGGTGTCAGCGTATCCAATGCGGCGGCTGCTACGCAGGGCTTGCCCAACGTCGATCCGGTTTACACCTGGGTGCGCTTGGCACAGCGAGTTCCAGTCCGCATTGCGATCGACAAGGTACCCCCTGGCGTGCCGCTGGTGTCCGGCTTGACCGCGACTGTCACGATCCGGAATGGCAAGGATGGCGAGATCAGAACGCTGTCTCAGAGGGTGCGCGCCGAACTTGAGGCAAGCCTTTTTGGATTGTTCGGTGGAGAGTCGGCGCGGCCCGGCTGCATTCCCAACCCATCATGAGCCTCGATCAAATACAAACCTGGAAGGGGCTTGATGGTCCGAGCAGATAAGTCTGCACATTCGGTACTTAGGAGAGATTGATGCGGCGTGATGAAGGCAAAACCGAAGATTGGTCCCTGATCCGTTCTCGCTGTCGGGACGACGTTGGTTACGTCGGAGGCGCTAACTCGGATTTGATTACGAGACCGTCCGACCATGTCCTTAGCTTGCTCCGCATCCCTCACAACACAACCGAGCGCTTCCATGCCGGCTCTCTCACGCGTCCTCCGGCAATAGCGCCGCACCGGCGGTGAGATTTATCAGCGCGGAAGGATAGGCCGACGACGCTTCGGCGCGCTTGCAAGTGGCTAGGTTCAGCTCTGCGAGCTATCCTCGCTCATCTTGTGACAGGATCAGAGGTGCGCTGCGGTTGAGCTGCTTGGCGTCTCGAAAGACTGCCTCGTCGTTGTTTTCCGGTGGCGTCTGCCGCCTGCTCGTTGGCGGCAATTCGGCGTCATTGGCGATGCTCTACTCGCATCGCCGGCGCAGGCGATCTATCTAGGGACCTACGCGGGCGAGAGAAAAGGACGGACATGCGACTTCCGCCGGCGGACGAGGAAAATCGAGTCGCAACCGTGACAGAGAAGCAAAACCAGAACGGCACTCAACGGAGCCAAATCGACGCACGTCAAAGGAGAGATGCCATGATCAACAGACGCACCTTTTCAACCGCCCTCTTGGCCGGTGCAGCGGCTTCGCTGATCTCCACCCGCGGCATAGCCGCAAACGCCACCCCGCCGAAGGCCAGCAACGTCGTGCTGGTGCACGGCCTGTTCGCCGATGGTTCCTGCTGGACCGAGGTGATCGCGCGGCTGCAGTCCGCGGGTCTGAACGCAACCTCTGTGCAGAACCCGCTGACGACGCTGCCTGAAGCAGTCGCTTCGGCCGAGCGCGTGCTCGCACGGCAGGACGGCCCGACGGTCCTCGTCGGTCACTCCTTTTCGGGCATGATCGTCACTGAAGCCGGCGTGCATCCGAACGTCTCAGCACTGGTCTATGTTGCGGCGCGCGCGCCGGACGCGGGCGAGGATTATACGGCCCTGGCGAAGACTTATTCGACACCGCCAGCCAGCGCCGGCATCGTATTCGACGGCGATCAAGGACGACTGTCCGAAGAAGCTTTCCTGCGCGATTTCGCGGGCGACCTGCCGGAAGCAAAGGCGAAGGTCCTCTATGCGGTCCAAGAGCCGTTTCACAAAAATCTGCTCACGGGCAAGACGACGCACGCGGCCTGGCGATCGAAGCCGAGTTTCTATGCCGTTTCGACGGAAGACCGAACGATCAATCCAGACCTCGAACGCTTCATGGCCAAGCGTATGGGCGCGAAGACCATTGAAGTGAAGGCGAGCCACCTTTCACTGATTTCGCAGCCCGGCATGATCACAAAGCTGATCCTCGAGGCTGCCGGACACGCCTGAAAAATCAATAAGCCTCGCGAAAAGCCACAACGGAGAGTAGACATGCTTGCGATCGACCGCCGGACAGTAACGAAGTGGCAGCATCGGCGGGAAGCGCGCGATGCCCGTCTTGCGGCTGCCTCCGGGCTGGCGCGCGGGAGGATCGTGGAAGCGCGCGACGTCACGCGGTTGATGGAAGCCGTCATTCGGCCCGGCGACCGGATTTGCATGGAAGGCGACAATCAGAAGCAGGCGGACCTCCTCGGTAGCGCGCTTCTGGCTGTCGATCCTGCAAAGGTGAACAATCTGCACATGGTGCAATCCGGCGTCGTACTCCCGGAACATCTGGACTTGTTCGACCGCGGCGTGGCGAGAAAACTTGACTACGCATATTCCGGTCCACAGTCGGCGCGCATCGCGCATATGCTTTTCAGCGGCAAGATCGAGCTGGGAGCTATTCACACATATCTCGAACTGTTCGCTCGTTACTTCATCGACCTTACTCCGAATGTCGCGCTGATCGCTGCCGTAAGCTCCGATCGCGAAGGAAATCTCTACACCGGTCCCAACACCGAAGACACGCCGACCGTTGTTGAGGCGACAGTATTCAAAGACGGTATCGTGATCGCCCAGGTCAACGAGATCGTCGATCAGTTGCCGCGGGTCGACATACCAGCCGATCGTGTCCACTTCATCGTCAAGGCCGACAAGCCATTCTTCGTTGAGCCACTGTTCACACGTGATCCGGCGGCAATCACCGAGGGGCAGATCCTGACCGCAATGCTCGCGATCAAGGGCATCTACGCGCCCTACGGTGTGCGCCGCCTCAATCATGGGATCGGCTTCAGCACGGCGACGATCGAACTGCTGCTGCCGACCTTTGGTGAGAAGCTCGGCTTGAAAGGCAAGATCGCGAGCCACTTCGCCTTGAATCCTCATCCTGCACTGATCCCGGCGATCGAGTCCGGCTGGGTCCAGCAGATTCATTCGTTCGGCTCCGAGGTCGGCATGGATGATTACATTCGTGCCCGATCGGACATCTTCTTCACGGGGCCCGACGGCGCGCTGCGTTCCAACCGCGCGTTCTGCCAGACGGCGGGCCTCTACGCCTGCGACATGTTCATCGGCTCGACGCTGCAGATCGATCTGCAGGGAAACTCGTCAACTATCACCACCTCCCGTATCGCCGGTTTTGGCGGCGCGCCGAACATGGGCTCCGATGCCCGCGGACGGCGCCATCCGAGCACGCCCTGGCTGAAAGCCGGTGCGGAAGCTGACCCCGACAGTCCCGCTTCGCTGCGCCGCGGCCGTAAGCTGGTCGTGCAGATCGGCGAAACCTTTGGCGACAAGAACGTGCCGCTGTTCGTCGAGAAGCTCGAAGCTCTTGAGCTCGAAGAGAAACTGAGCCTCGAACTGGCGCCCATCATGATCTACGGCGATGACGTCACGCACATCGTCACCGAGGAGGGGGTCGCGAACCTGCTGCTATGTCGTAGTGCCGGGGAACGCGAGCAGGCGATCCGCGGCGTTGCCGGCTACACCGAGGTCGGTCGCAGGCGCGATCGAAACATGGTCGAGCGGCTGCGTCAGCGCGGGGTGATCCGCCGGCCGGAAGATCTTGGCATCAACCCGCTCGATGCGGACAGAAACATGCTGGCTGCGCACTCCATCAAGGACCTCGTGCGCTGGTCCGGTGGCCTCTACGCGCCGCCATCGAAATTCAGGAACTGGTGAGGAGGGCCGCAATGGAAGACCTCAGCTTTCAACACACAGCTCGTGAGCGAGCCGGCGGTATAAAGCCAATAGCGATCGTTGGCGTCGTGGCTTCGGGCAATCTCGAAGTCCTGGTCGAGCGCGTCTTGCCGGGCACTGAATGCCAGTTGGAAATCAAGACCGCAGCCGTTGGGTTCGCGGAGGTCTGGAAGGCCGTCATCGGCGATTTTGTAGAACGCTGCTCGCCGGGCGGGCTCAAGTTCTCAATCAATGACGGCGGCGCGCGGCCGGACACCGTATCGCTACGCCTGGTGCAGGCAGTTCGATTGATCGGGGAGGGGGACCAATGACAGCTCCGCTTAAGCACACAGTTCCGTCAGAGCGAGCTCGCACGACCAGCTTCAATGAAGCATCGGCACGAACGCGCGTCGAATTGCTGCTCGACGCAGGGAGCTTTGTCGAGTTCATCGGACCAGAAAAACGCGAGGTCAGTCCCCACCTGAAGATATTCGACCTTCCCGAGCAATTCGATGACGGCATCGTCGTCGGAGGTGGCCGGCTCGACGGTTCGCCGGTGTTCATCGCTGCCCAGGAAGGCCGCTTCATGGGTGGAGCTTTCGGAGAGCTGCATGGCGCCAAACTAACGGGCCTGCTGCGTGCCGCACGGGAGATCAAGTCCGCTCCGGTGCTGATCCTGTTCGACACCGGCGGCGTGCGGTTGCAGGAAGCCAACGCCGGCGAGCTCGCTATCGCCGAGATCATGCGTGCCGTGATGGAAGCTCGCATGGCCGGTGTAAAGGTCATCGGCCTGATCGGGGGCCGGTCCGGATGTTATGGCGGTGGTGCGTTAATCTCCGGCTGCTGCTCAGCGCTGGCCGTATCGGAGGCGGGCCGGATTGCGGTGTCCGGCCCGGAGGTCATCGAGACCAATCGAGGCGTCGAAGAATTCGATTCCCGGGATCGCGCCCTGGTCTGGCGCACCATGGGCGGGAAGAATCGGCGGCTTCTAGGGGCTGCGGACGTCTTCACCGACGATACTGCCCAGGGGTTTCGCGACGCCGCGCTGGAGCTGCTCGGGTTGGTCGGGGCGTTTGGCCTCGACAAGCTGAAGGCCGAGCAGGCGCGTCTCGCGGACCGGCTACGACGTTTCGGCGAGTGCGCGGACGCGATCGATATCTGGGCCGCCGAAGGCATAGCGCAGTCCGAACGGGTGCCCGACTTGCCCTCCGATCAGTTCATCTCCCTCGCCAACACAATCGGGAGGACCAGCCGTGAAGCTCGATGACATCCTCAGCTCGCTGTTTCCCAATGGCCACGACGTTACGAACGACTATGGTGTCATTTCCGGATCCGCGACGTCGCGTTCCGGGGTCAAGATGCTGGTCATCGGCACCGTGAACCGGACCGCGGTCGGCGTTGATGAGGCGATCCGGCTTTCTCGATTTGTGCTCGATTCCATTCCGAAAGGAAGTGGCCCGATTCTCGTGCTCGTCGACAGCGACAGCCAGCGCATGAGCAAGCGGGACGAAATGCTCGGGCTCAACGAGTACCTCGCGCATCTCGCCAAGTCGCTCATCTACGCGGATATCCATGGTCGGCCGACCATCGGCCTCCTTTACGGTCACTCGGCCGCCGGCGCGCTTCTTGCGACCGGGCTGGCAACCAGGGTGCTGGTGGGAATGCCGGGAGCTGATCCTGCGGTGATGGATCTACGTTCCATGGCGAGGGTCACGAAGCTATCGATCGAGGCGCTACAGGAGAAGGCGAAATCGACGGCCGTTTTTGCACCCGGTTTATCGAATCTGGCGCAGATGGGCGCCATTCAGGTCATCTGGAACGACGCTGTTTCTCTTGCCGATCAGTTGGAATCACTGCTCGACACGATGCCTGACGCAGGTGACCGGCGAGATGCGCTGGGTAAAGAGCGTGGCGGCCGATCGAAAGCAGCCGATGTTGCGGAGCAGGTTCGTGAACTCGCCCTTCAGGCCCAGTAAGCAGGCGGGTCGCCACGACCTGGTCTTTGTCACCCGCACCGGTTGGCGAGCGTTGTTCGCCATGCGCGAAGATCTAGCCGTCGATCCGCTCGCTACGCGTTGGCCCGAGGAGGGGTGGCCTACGATCCGACGGCGCACTTTGCCGCATGAGCCTGCAGGTGTGCCACTGGGGCTGCCTTTGCCGCCTTGGGCTGGCAAAAAACGGCTCTCCCTCCTGCTGCAATCGCACGACATTAGGGCGATCCATCGACCGCCTTTGTTGGGCCCGGCGCGCAGATCGGCGCCGCGCGCGTGGTGGCCGACGCTCGACCGTCTGGAGAAACTGGCTCTCCGCTATTCGGCGGAGGCAAGGGTGTACGGGAGCCTGGCGTGGCAGATCGTGACCGGGCTGGAATATCTCTCAGACCGCTCCGACATCGACGTGCTCCTCGATGTCCATTGCCATACAGACCTCGACGGCCTTGCCGCAGGTCTCGCCGAGATCGAAGCCACGGCGCCGATGCGGCTCGACGGCGAATTGATGCGTGAAGACGGTGTCGCGGTGAATTGGCGCGAGCTTCGCAGTGGTGCCAGGGAGGTTCTTGTCAAGAGTGTCGACGGCTTCGGGTTGCTCAGCAGAGACCTATTCGTCGCCGGGAAGACGATGCCATGACCGCCGCTTTGGCTCGAGGTCTGGCGAGCGCGCATGCGCGAGAGGCGCAAGCAACCAACAGTGCGACCTCGATTGCGGGCAGTGCCGCTGGTTGTCTTCTCCAGGAATTGGAAACCTGGCCGAAGCCGGGTCTCGTGAGCCATGTCGACCGTGGCAGTCACGACGACATGGATGCCGACACGTTTCGCAGAAGTGCCGCAGCCATAAAGCCCTATCTCCAGCTTCTCGCCGAGGCAGCCGCCCTTGGCTGCGGAATGGGGCGGCTGAGGACCATCGGTCTAGATGCCGAAGCGGCCATGCTGGCGGCAACCTCGGGAATCAACACGCATCGTGGTGCCATTTTCGGTCTTGGCCTGCTGTGTGCCGCTGCTGGTGCCAGAGCCAGCGGACGGGCCGATTTCGACCTGTCATTGGGATCGATCGTTTCGCACCTTTGGGGCCGCAGCATACTCGACGGCCCAGTGCTGCTGCACAGCCATGGCACCGCGGCTCGCCGCCTCTTCGCCGCGGGCGGCGCTCGCGTCGAGGCTGCGACGGGATTTCCCAGCGTGTATCAGATCGGCTTACCAGCGCTGCGGAGGGGCGTGCTCGCTGTACCAGAGGACGAGGAAGGCGCGCGGGTCGAGACGTGCTTCGCCCTTATTGCCTCCGTCGAAGACACCAATCTGCTGCATCGAGGCGGTCTCGATGGCCTGCGCTTTGCTCAGCGCGCGACAAGGGGATTTCTCGATGAGGGCGGCATTGGCAAGCCGAATTGGCGAGGGCGCGCGCAATCCGTGCACGAGAGCTTCATCGCCCGGCGTCTCAGCCCGGGCGGATCGGCCGATCTCCTCGCCATGACGCTGTTTGTCGAAGCTCACGAAAGGCCAGTTCCATGATGTTCAATCCAATCCTGATGGCACTGGCTCCGGTCTTCTTCGTCTTGCTGCTCGGATATGCGGCCGGAAGATACCGTATCGTCGACAATCATCATGTCGATGGCTTGAACGCGCTCGTCATGGATTTCGCCGTGCCGGCCTCATTATTCGCTGCGACCGGGTCGGCTTCGCGCCAGGAAATGATCGAGCAGGCTCCGCTTTTTTTAGTATTCGGCTTGACGGTGCTGTTGGTTTATTTCGCGTCGTATTTGGCCGCCCGTTCGTTTTCCAGCGCGTCCAGGTCGGATGCGTCGCTGCAGGCGCTGACGATCGGCTTTCCGAACATCGCCGGCGTCGGCCTGCCGATTGCGTCTTGCGTGCTGGTGCCCAGCGGAACGGTGCCTGCTGCGGTCGCACTGGCTTGCGGCTCCATTCTCATCAGTCCGCTCACCCTGATCATCGTCGAGTTGAGCGACGCCAAGGCCCATGGCGCGAGCGAGAGACCATTGATCCAAATTCTCGCCGCGGTTCGACGCGCGGTCACCAAGCCAGTGGTCTTGGCACCTGCACTCGGTATCGTGCTTTCATTGGCCGATCTACAACTGGATGGGCTCGCCCATTCCTGTCTCTCGTTGATAGGGGATGCGGCCGGCGGCGTAGCCCTGTTCCTGACCGGACTGGTCCTGTCGGCACAATCATTCCAGCTGGATTGGAAGGTCGTCCGCGCGACCGCGGCTTCAGACATCTTTCGGCCGCTCCTCGCCGCAGCCCTCGTCTACGTCGTGCCGGTTCCTCCGGAGGTGACGAAGACAACGATCCTGTTCGCCGCTGCGCCATCAGGCTTCTTCGGCATCCTCTTTGCCGTAAATTATCGGTTGGACTCCTCGACCGTTGGGTCCATGGTCACCGCGAGCACCGTGTTCAGCATCGTGACGATGGCGATCACTATTGCCGTGCTATTCCCGAGTTAGGCATCCGCGCATGACGCTTGCGATCCTTTGCTCGGGACAGGGATGGCAAAACCCGGACATGTTCGCCTTGACGGGCGAGGCGCCGGAAGCCTCCGAACTGTTCGCATGCGCGACGAAGTTTCTTGGCGGTATCGATCTCCGCCACTATGTCCGTACTGAAACTAATGAGGCCATCCATCGCAATCGTGCCGGTCAAATCCTTTGTACGATTCAGGCGCTGGCAGCCGCAGCTTCGCTGAAGGAGGCGATGCCGGCTCGCATCGTTGTTGCCGGCTATAGCGTAGGCGAGGTGGCGGCCTGGGGAGTCGCCGGTCTGTTCAGCATGACCGATACACTCGAACTCGTGGCACGCCGCGCAGAGGCCATGGACGCTGCCTCGCTGCCCGGCGACGGCCTGTTGTTCATTCGTGGACTTTCCAGATACGACATCGATCGATTATGCGAGCGATTCGAGGCGGCAGTCGCCATCGTCAATCCGGGCGACGCCTACGTTCTCGGTGGCGGCCACGCGACGCTGAAAGCGATCGCCAGGGAAGCGAAGGTCATGAACGCGGCCAAGGTGATCGGCTTGCCAGTCGAGGTTGCCAGTCACACGAAGTGGCTGGCGAGGGCCTCCGTGGAGTTTCGGGAGAGCTTGCGCCGGGTTTCGGTGCGGTTCTCGCCCGCTGTCGGCCCGCGCGTCCTGAGTGGCGTTGATGGCTCTCCAGTCGTCCGCATCGATGTTGGGTTAGACAAGCTGGCGGCTCAGATATCTCAGACCGTGCATTGGGCAAGTTGCCTTCAGGGCTGCGTGGAGGCCGGTGCGACGGCCTTTCTTGAACTCGGGCCTGGCCGCGCACTGAGCACGATGGTGGCGGCCGCCTATCGCGACGTGCCGACACGATCTCTGGAGGATTTCAAGACACTTCAGGGGGCGCGCTTATGGCTGGCGCGCCACGCGCTGACATGCTCGGTTCGGGTAAGCGGAACCGCCGGGAGTCAGACTTGACAAAGCAGGTGAGATCTCGGTGCCTGGGCCCGTCGTTGTGCCAGATACACACGTTCCGCAACTTTGCGCATAACAACGCCAACGCATGGAAGAGGACCCGAATGATCGACCACGTCTACATATCCGTCACCAACATCGATAAGTCACTGGCGTTCTACTCTCAAGCCATGAAGCCACTCGGCTGGAGCGTATTTGGCAACTACGACTCAGCTTCGGGTCCCGAGGGCGTCCCTGATCTCTACGGCATCGGTGACGACGTGTACGGCAGCGGAAAGGCGGTCGGGTCAAGCATCTGGCTACGTCAACGCAAGCCCGGCGAGACTGGGCTGTATCTCGGGATTGTCTGCGATACCAATGAACTGGTCGACGCCGCCTACGCAGCTGCAATCAAAGCCGGCGGCACCGACGAAGGTAGACCAACAGATCGCGCCTACTTCGCCCCCGGCTACTATGCCGCTAACGTCGCCGACTTCGATGGAAACCGCCTCGAGTTCGTACATAAGGCGTGGAACCCCAAGCGGCGCACATAGCATCGCAACCGGTCGCGTGATTGATAAGTTCCGGTCGCTAGAAGGCGGAGTCATAGGGCTGGCGTTGAGTTTGCGATGTCGGTTGGCCTCAACCGGCGGGCTTGCGCGTCAACCTTGCTTGCTTCTGATCGGCCATTACGCAAAAATGTGGTAAGAGAGCTGCGAAGCCGTCCTTCTCCGCCAACGATTTTTGGACAGCGCAGACGTCCTTTGGAATAGGCGTTTCTCGAACCGCCAAAAATTGACGGTGTAGCACCGGGGCATACCCAAATTGCCTAACTGGGCCGCCGGTAGGAGGAGCTGATATGGGCCTCACGCCCGAGAAGCCGTCCGCGACAGTACCCCTCGAAACGAGTCAGCGTGCGCAGTGTCCGGCGCCTGCCGGCACGTCGCCGAATTCGGTCAACTTAGTGTCGCCGCTCGCCGACAGGTCTCCGGAAGCCGAGCGGCGGATCACCCAGGAGAAGGCAACTTCGCTGATGTCGATCGAGTACCATCAACTTCAGAACTTCGGCAATCGTTCGAATCGTACTTCGATAGCACACAAAGGGCGGCTTTTGGCCGACTATCAAGGCGCCGTTAGGCCAACTACGCTGCTCGCCGATAAGAGAACAGGGCTTCCGAAATAGTGGGTTTAGCGATGTAGCGGACCCCCGCTACCAAATCCGGCGTGTCCGGCCCGAAGACATGGGTAACGGACCGTACCTAAGACATGGGTGACAGCCTCGTGCCGAACGGGTTGTCGAGGGGTTGCAAGGTTCTCTGCTCCAGGTCGAAATATCCGAGATCATAGTGCATGAAGCTGACGAGCCAAATGCCCTCGTCGACTTCCCTGATTCCGAGCTTTTGGCCGGCCAGCGCGACTGAGATATTGATTTTCTTGCGGTGCAGACAAAGGCGGCCGCAGGATGTGATGACGACATCTCGATCGTGGAAGGGATAGGTCAGTCCGGGCAGGCCA